>NZ_JBFBCE010000043.1:40308-77889 GCF_040689595.1 Streptosporangium sp. NPDC051023
GCGGTCACTTGATCCTTATGAGAACAATTCGGCAGTGCTCCGCGATGGGATGGCGTCGTGTGTCGTGATGGCCGTGTACGTCGGGGTTGTGGGCTGTAGTTTCGCGGTGTGGCTACCAATGAGGAGCGGTCGCGCTGGGTCGTGCACGGTGAGCGACTGATCTATGACAACCGGTGGATCCGGCTCGGGCTCGTCGATGTCGAGATCCCGGATGGGGAACGGTTCGAGCATCACGCGGTGCATCTGGATCGGGCGGCGATCGCCGTGGTGGTCGACGAGCGGGACCGGGTGCTGCTGATGTGGCGGCACCGCTTCCTGTCCGACCGGTGGGGCTGGGAGCTGCCCGGCGGGCTGATCGACGCTGGTGAGGAGGCCATCACCACGGCGGCCCGGGAGGTGGAGGAGGAGACCGGGTATCGAGTCAAGGAGATCGAGCACCTGCTCACCTACCAGCCGATGGCGGGCATGGTCGACTCTGAGCACAACCTGTTCCTCGCCCGCGGGGCCGAGTTGGTCGGCAGCCCGACCGGGGAGATCGAGGCGGATCTCATCGAGTGGATCCCGATGGCGCAGATCCCGGACATCATCGCCCGCGGGGACATCTGGACCTCGGGGACGCTGATCGGGCTGTACGCCGCTCGGGATCGGCTCAGCTCAGGGCGCGCTTGACCGCCTTGGCGAGTTCTTCGATACGGCGGCGCTGGCGGCGTGAGCCGGTCATGGTCGCCAGTTGCTGGGCTCGCTGGATGTGGGGCTGGGCGGCCTCGGCTTCGCCTTGGGCGAGGAGGGCGTGGGCGAGATCGCAGCGGACGCCGGACTCGGCGCGGTTGTAGGTGCCGTCCATTCCGGCCAGGGCTGAGCGTAGGTCCTCGATGGTGCCAGGGTCGCCGAAGCGGACCAGGCAGTTGCCGCGCCAGCGGGCCAGGTGGTGGGCGTCCAGGGACAGGTACGGCATGTTGAGATCGGCCGCTCCGTTCGGCAGTACTGCGGCGGCCTGTTCCAGGGCTGTTCGGCAGGTCGCCTCATCGCCGAGGATTGCGGCGGCTTCGGCTTCGGCCGCGAAGAGCCAGGTCCGGAGTCGGGCGGGGACGTGGCCGCGGTGGGTGGTGTGGATGTGCTGGAGAAGCTCGGTGGCCTGGGCCGGCTGGCCCAGCTCCAGCAGGACGTAGGCCTGTTCGCCGGAGATGTAGGCGAGGATCGCGGGGTTGTCGGCTTCACGGGCGGCGGCCTTGGCGTGTTCGTAGTGGTTCCAGGCGTCGTTGAGGGCGCCGGTGTGGATGGCCTGCCATCCGGCCAGGGACGAGGTTTCGGCAAGGACGTGGGCGAGCTGGGCGCGGATGCCGGGCCGTACGGCGTGGCGGTGGGCGCGCTCGATCTGGGCGATCTGGGCGCGCATCTTGTCGGCGATGGCGACTCCGCCGAGGCGGCGGTCCAGCAGACGCAGGTTGTTGGTGTCGGTCGTGAGGATCATGACCATGGCGGGGTCGACGGCCGCAGCGACTTCGAGGCGGGCGGCGAGTTCCTCGGTCTGCTCCTGGTGAGTGCCATCGCGGTCACCGGTGGGTGAGGCGAGGTCGAGCGGGGCCAGGCCGAAGAGCATGCGGGCGTGGTCGGGCAGGCCGAGGCCGGTGGCGATGCGTTCGAAGACCTCCAGGTCGGTGACCTGACGCTTGCGGTGGATGATCTGGCTGACACGGCCCTGGGTGATGCCGGTGGCGGTGCTGATGCGGATCTGGCTCGCCCCGGTGTATTTGGTGGCGAGATTGAACAATGCCGCAACGTCACGATTTTTGAGGATTCCCTGACTTTCGTTCCGATCCCAGACCCATGCGGGGATTTCGATCGGATCGAAAGCATTTCCATGCATATCGCCCTCCGGTCGACGATCCCTGAGATGGCACATCACCGCAGGTCACAGCCTATATCTCACGCCGGTATATCCGCATGGAATAGGAACGGAAAGCCTTCCTGGACATTCTTTCCGGCATGACAAAGCCGGTTAAGTGCGAGGAATGCGGCGGGCGAGGCTGGAAAATCGTCACCCGCCGCGGATGCGTCGCCGCGACAAGCCTGGGAATGGAACAGTCAGCGCAGGAGGACTGCCTCTTCTGCGAGAGGCCTGGGCAGCTCGTCGAGATGTTCGAGTGGGAGGTGTTCGTCACCTCGGACGGGACCGATCGGCTCGGGCCGTGCGGGATCAGCTCGGGTCAGGCCACGGCCATGGACACGCTGCGTACGACGCTGGCGCGGATGAGCTCGAACACGGCGGTCTGGGGGCGGATCACTCATCGGATCTACGACTTCGGCACCATGCCGGACGACTGGTCGCGGCGGGTGATCTTCCGGGCGACCGTGGACCCGGCCGGATCGGTGCGCTTCAAGCGGGTCACCTCATGAGGGTACGGACGATCATCGAGGGGCCGTCCTGCTCGGCACCGCACCCGCTTCCGCTGCAGGACGGGCACCGCACCCTCATCTGGCGTCCGCTGTACCGCTTCGAGCGTGCGCGGGTGACGGCGTGGACGTGTTACGAGCACCGGATCACCTCCTATGAGCTGTGCGAGGCGGGCGGCGTGTCCTTCATCCGCCGGACGGTCGTGAGCAAGGGCAGGCGGATCGTCTCCGAGACCGACGCGTGGTCGTGCGGGGAGGCGCGGGTCATCTGGGCGGCTCTGCTGGCGGGCAGGGCGCGTTAGCGTCCTCCTGGTCGGCAGAGTCCTGACAGGCTCCGCCTTAACCAGTACTGTGCTTATGCAGACAAGTGGAAGACTGATCGGGCGGTTGACATGAGCATGGACTTCGCTCCGCCGAAGTATGCCCAGGTGATGACGGCTATTCAGCAGCGGATCGAGGCCGGCGAGTACGCTCCAGGTGCCATGCTGCCGTCCGAGACGCAGCTTGTCCGGGAGTTCGGCGTGGGCCGTACGACCGTGGTACGGGCATTGCAGACACTTGCCATGCAGGGCTGGATCGAGCGGGAGCACGGGCGTGGCTCGTTCGTGAAGGGGCGGCCGGAGAGTTCACCGGATCGCGTACGGCCGGGCCTGGCGGTGTCCGAGCAGCCGGAGAACCCCGAGAGCGTCGTCGATGTCCGGCGTGTCCCGGCTCCTCGTCACATCGCCCGTCTTCTGGGCGTCGACGAGAAGACTCCGGTGATCGCGCGGCGGCGGACGGCGCAGCAGGGGGGACGGCTCTCGGCCGTGGAGACCCTGTGGTTCCCGTTGGAGATCGCGCTCGGTACCGACGTGGACAGGCCCGAACCACTGCGACAGGGAGTGCGCCAGCATCTCCAGGCGGTCAAGCACCTGCGGTTCGACCACATCACCGAACGCCTCACGGCTCGCAGTCCGAGGAAAGAGGAAAGCGAACTGCTCGGCGGTTCGAAGCCCGTTCTCGGCGTGCTGGCCACCGTGCACGACGCGTCGGGAGCCGTGCTGATGGTGCTGGAAGCGGCGTTGCCAGGTGATCTTCATGAGCTGCAGGATGTCTATCCCGTGACATAGGCCGACTTCGGGTGGTGCCATGCAAGACGTTCCTCCTGCCGTCAGCGAAGACCCACCCAGGAAGAAGTCGTTCTGGCGCAGTTGGAAGGGGGGCTGTCTCGTGGTCACCCTCCTGTCGCCGGTGATGGCCTTGGGTCTGCTCGTACTTCTCTTCATGATCCCCATGTGGGTCAACGACGGGAAGCTGGCGGGCATGATCAGCCGGTTCGAGCGTTACCCCCTGCCGCCCAAGACCGAGTGGGTCGGCCAGGGCGAAGGATCCGTCGCGCTTCGCGGCAACGGCAACCATTGTGATTACCTCGCCCGCTTCACACTTGAGACGGGCCTGAGCGTCCCCGAGCTCAAGGACTACTACGACCGGGCGAACATCGTAGGGATCGACGGAGATCGGCCCTACATCACGATGCAGGCTCGGCAGTCGTCGAAGCCCACCGCCCACGGCGGCCAAGTGGTGATCGTGGAACTGTCCGACAGCACAGACGCGGGCCTGGACATTCGCTGTCACTGATCCAGCCGAGGCTGCCTGCCGGGTGAGCTGAAACTCCTCCCACACGCCCAGCTCAATCACTTGTGCGGACGAGTTGAAGGAGCTACTCTCAACTCAGTCGGACAAGTGGACGACCGAACATCGGTCTCTCTTGAAAGGAGTAATCATCATGGCCATACAGGGCCCGATCGCGATCGGCTTCGACCAGGTCTTCCCGCACGGCTGCTACCTGGTCGGGGAGGTGCAGCAGGTCAAGGACTTCGACGCCTCGACGGCCACCCGGGTCGTCTACGCCAAGGACAAGACCACCGGCCTGCCGGTCTGGCAGGTCTCCGTGGTCGACGCCGACCCCGACGCCAAAGCCTCGCAGAAGTCGGTCACCGTCAAGATCCTCACCGACGTTCAGCCGGTGCCCCCGCCGCCGCTGCCGGGCCTGCCGTTCACCCCGGTCGAGTTCGACGGCATGAGCGTCACCCCCTACGTCGGCCAGGACACCGGACGGCTCGCCTACTCGCTGCGGGCGCGGGCGATGCGCGCTCCCCGCACCTCCGCCGCCTCGACCAAGCAGACCACCACCTCGGCGTCGGCCTCGGCCAAGGACGCCGCCACCACAACCAGCAAGGAGAACGCAGCATGACCACCCGTGACGACTACCGGCCCTACACCTACGTCACCGCGTCCATCCACGACGGCGACACCCGGCTTGATGTGTCCTTCCACACCGCCGAGTTGTCGGTCATCGCGATGACCGTCCAGAGCATCCGGCCCTACCTGTGCTTCGGCAGCGCCGAGGGGCAGTTGTCGATCTCCACCACCGGCGGCGGCCCCGTCACCTCCGCCGACCTGGGCCTGGCCCGGGAGATCGCGGACGCTGCCGCCCGGTACCGGGACGAGTGCGAGCGGCTGTACGCCGTCCAGGCCATCGTTCCCGCCCCCTCGCCCAACTGGGACGACGAGTCGGCCTGACGCGTAAGCGGGGCCGCTGGAAGCGGCAACTTCCGGCGGCCCCTCGGTTCTCCCCAGACTCCACATCAAGGAAGGCCTTCAGCCTAATGTTCAAAAAACTGCCCGGCGACGAGGCACAGCGCCTCGTCTCCACCACCCCCGACACCGCCGTTGTCTTTCGCCCGGCCGTGGTACGTACTCCCGCCCTGGTGACGCTGGCCATCTTCGTCTGGCGCACGGTCGCCGGAATCCTGCGGCTCATCTGGCGGCACCCGATCGCCTCGGCTGTCGTCGCGATTCCCGACGTGATCTGGACCGTCTACGGCTGGCCGTACGGCCTCGGCGTCGTCGCCCTGCTGCTGGCCGTCCCGGCCGGGTGGGCGCTGGTGAACCGCGCCTCGTTCCTGCGCCTGGTCGGCTGGCGGCTGCTGGCCTTCTGGCGCCTGGTGTGGGTCTACCGGCGGCACTGGCAACCGGTGATGACCATCTCCGGTCTGGCCCGGCACCTCGGCGGACGCGACTACCTGCCCCACCTCCTAACCGTCCGCTGCACCTCGTGGGCCGACCTGGTCACGGTGAAGATCCTCACCGGGCAGGCCGTCACCGACTGGGCCGACCGGATCGAGCAGCTCGCCCACGGGTTCGGCGCCGCCTCCTGCCAGGTGACCGTCATCCGGTCCGGCCGGCTGCTGCTGACCTTCCCTCGCCGGGACCCGTTAGCCGTACCGCTGCCTGCCGTACCGATCCCCGTTGAAGCGTCGGTGGGGCCGGTGGAAATCGGCCGCTGCGAGGACGGCGCGCCATGGCGACTCAAGGTTCACGGCACTCACGTCCTGGTCGCCGGGGCCACCGGGGCGGGCAAGGGGTCGGTGATCTGGTCGACGATTCGGGGGCTACTGCCCGCCGTCAGTGTGGGACTGGCGGAGATCTGGGCGCTGGATCCCAAGCTCATGGAGCTGTCTTTTGGTCGTGACCTGTTCGGCGACCACTACGCCGCGTCCCCGGAAGCCTGCGTCGAGCTTCTCGAAGCCGCGGTGAAGGTCATGCAGGAACGGGCCGGCCGCTTCGCCGGGGTCCGACGTAACCACACCCCCACCGTGCAGGACCCGTTCGTCCTGGTCGTGGTCGACGAGGTGGCGTTCCTGACCGCCTACCAGCCGGACAAGGGCCTTCGGGTGCGCACCATCGCCGCCCTGGCGACTATGACGACGCAGGGCCGGGCGGTCGGGGTCGGTGTCCTGGCCGCGCTCCAGGACCCGCGCAAAGACGTGCTGACCATCCGCAACCTGTTCCCCGACAAGATCGCCCTCCGGTTGGACGAGTCCGAGCAGGTCGACATGGTGCTCGGTGACGGAGCCCGGGACCGGGGCGCGCTGGCCGACCTGATCTCACCCCGGCCACAGCAAGGGGCGGGCATCGCCTACATCCGGCTGGAGACCTCCCCGGACCCGATCCGGGCCCGCGCCGCCTACGTCTCCGACGACGACATCCGCGACATGGTCGCCGTGTTCAGCGCCGACACCCTGCCACTACCCGAGGGGGTGGGCTGATGCGCGTCGTCATCCAGGCCACCCTCGCCGAACTGAGCGCCTCCGGGCTGCTCGACCTCGACGACGCCACGATCCAGCCGCGTCTCGTGCTGGTCAACCTTCAGCTCTGCAAGGACCCCTACAGCGACGCCTACCGGCTGCACGCCGACGTCCTCGACCCGCATCGGAAGGAGGCCAGATGACCGACACCGCCCACCCGTCCACCCCCCAGTTCTTGCCCTTCACCGCCGACATGCCGAACGGCGCTGACCGGACCCTTCCTCGCCTGGTGCGCGACACCCTGCCCCTGGCCCTGGACGTCGCCGTGGAGGTCGCCAAGCTCAACGGCGTCTGCATCCGACCGATCGAACTGCGCCGCTTCGACACCCACACCGGCCGCACCGAACCATTCGACATCCCCTGCGGCACCACCAATGAAGCCAAGTGCCCGCCCTGTGCCAAGCGCAACAAGCAGCTACGCAAGGCCCAGTGCCGGGAAGGCTGGCATCTGGAGACCGAACCCGTCTCCGAACCGCACCCGGCCACCGACGATCAGAAATGGCTGATCGAGTTCCGGGCCGACGTCCAGGCCAAGCGGGATGCCGCCGAACGTGACGGTCAAGACGTGGCCGACTGGGACGAGGCGATCGCGGGCATCAACGCCGAGATCAACGCCGCCGGGATGCGGGGCAACGTCACCGGCGGCCGAACCGCTTCCCGCCGTTCCCGCTCCACCCGGCGGCGGCAGGACGCCCCGGACCTTCCCAAGCGCGCCCGGCAGAACACCACCCTCGGGCGAACCTTCATCGCCCCGGACGGCCAGGTGTTCCGGCCCTCGCTGTTCGTCACACTCACTCTGCCCTCGTATGGAAAGATCCGCCCCGGTCAGGGCGTGCCCGTCGACCCGGCCAGCTACGACTACGCGACGGCGGCTCGGGACGCGTTGCACTTCTCCAAGCTGGTGGACCGGTTCGTGCAGAACCTGCGCCGGGTCGCCGGGTACGACGTGCAGTACTTCGCCACGGTGGAGCCGCAGAAGAGGTTCGCGCCGCACCTTCATATGGCGATCCGCGGAACCCTGCCGCGTGCGGAGATCAAGGCCATCGCGGCGGCCACCTATCACCAGGTGTGGTGGCCGCAGGTGAATGAAGTCCGGTTCGAGAGCAACCATCTGCCGGTCTGGGGCGAGCGGGATGAGCAAGGCGAGCCGTACCCGGACGGACAGGCCGGCGACTACCTCGACCCCGCCACGGGTGAGCTGCTACCCACCTGGGAGCAAGCCCTCGACCGGCTCGACACCGATGACGAGGCCGAACCACTGCACATGGTGCGCTTCGGTGCCCAGGTCGACGTGCAGGGGCTCCTGGCCGGGTCACCGGACGCCCACAAGCGCATCGGCTACCTGACCAAGTACCTCACCAAGAGCCTTGGCGACACCCTCGACCTCGACCCCGACGAGAACGACCAGGAGGGCGAGGAGGCGGCCGGTCCGGCTCGTGCGGCGATCCACCAGGCCCGTCGGGACCACGCCGCCCGCCTCGTGGAGGCGCTGCGCTACGAACCGTGCTCTCCGGCCTGCGCCAACTGGCTGCGCTACGGCGTCCAGCCCAAGAACGCCAAGGCGGGCATGACCCCGGGCCGATGCCGTTCCAAAGCGCACAAGGCCAATCACCTCGGCTACGCCGGACGCCGCGTCCTGGTTTCCCGCAAGTGGTCCGGCAAGACCCTGCGCGACCACAAACAAGACTGCCGGGCCTGGGTCCTCGACATGCTCGGCCTGCCCGACGACGACACCGCCACCGACCCGCACCGCTACATCTGGCGGCCGGTCTCCACCAAGGACCCCACCCGAACCCCACTGCCGGTACGGCTGCTGCGCGGCGTCGCCAACCGACAACGAACCCGCGCCCGGCTCGACGAACTGCGCGCCAGAGCCGACGGCAGACCCCTCACCGACCTTTCGGCAACCACGGCACTGAGGGAGGCGGCATGAACAAGAACCGCGACGAGCTCATGACCGTCCCCGAAATCCTCCACGAACTCGGCGGGGTGTCCCGGCGGACCTTCTACCGCTGGCGCGAGATCGGCCACGCTCCCCAGGGCCTCAAGCTCCCCAACGGCGAAATTCGCGTGTGGCGTAGCGAGTTCACGACCTGGCTGGAATCCCTTCGGGAGGCGGCGTGATCACCTCTTATGACGTGAAGTTCTGGGAGATCCGCCGGAATGCCTCCAGCAAGACGCCGTCCTACGTCGTGCGCTGGAAAGTCGGCGGCCGGGAGAAGTCCAAGACTCTGCGTACGAAGGCGCTCGCCGAGAGCTTTCTGTCGGACCTGCGTCAGGAGGCCAAGCGGGGCCAGGCATTCGACGTGGAGACGGGGCTCCCGCTTTCTCTCCTGGCTGTCAAGCAGGCGGTGACATGGTTTGACTTCGCTCTGGCCTACGTGGACATGAAGTGGCCCCACGCGGCGGCCAAAACGCGAGACAGTCTCACCGACGCATTGGCTACTGTCACCCCTGCTCTCGTCAACGAGAACGCATCGGGAAAGCCAGATCTCCTGATTCTCCGAGAGGCCCTCCGACAGTTCGCGTTTCCCCCGGCCGCTCGGCAACTCGACCGGCCGGAAGAGATCCGTACAACCCTTGCCTGGCTCGGTCGGCACTCGCTTCCCGTCGCGGATCTGGCCAAGGTTCGAAACGTACGGCTCGGCCTGGACGCGCTGACACTCCGGCTCGATGGCGGAGCCGCCGCTGCCACGACCATCGCCCGGAAGCGGTCGGTCTTCTACAACGCTCTCCAGTACGCCGTGGACCTGGAAGAGCTGGCCTCGAACCCGATCGACAGGGTGAAGGCGTGGAAGCCTCCGAAGGTCCGGGAGGTCGTGGATCGCCGGGTGGTGGTCAACCCGGTCCAGGCGCGGGAGCTGCTGACCTCGGTGACCTACGTGGGCCGACTGGATCGGGGACGGCACCTTCGGGGCTTCTTCGCCTGCCTGTACTTCGCCGGGCTGCGTCCGGCTGAGGCGCTCGGGCTCCGCAAGCAGGACTGCCATCTCCCAGAGGCCGGGTGGGGGCGGCTCGTCCTGGCCAAGTCCAAGCCACAGGCCAACAAGAGGTGGACCGACAGCGGGCAGGCCCACGACGACCGGGGCCTCAAGCACCGGGCCGAGGACGAGGGGCGTCCCGTGCCCATCCCGCCGGAGCTGGTGGCGATCCTGCGGGAGCACCTCGACGAGTTCGGCGTTCACAAGGACGGGAGGCTGTTTCGGACCTCACGCGGCGGGGTGATCTCCATAGGAACGTACTGCGAAGCGTGGAAGGCGGCCCGGCTGCTGGCGCTGACTCCCGAACAGCAGGTGTCCCCGCTGGCGGCCCGGCCGTACGATCTGCGACACGCGGCCGTGTCGCTCTGGCTCAACGCCGGGGTGGCGGCCCCCGACGTGGCCGAGCGGGCCGGGCACGGAGTGGACGTGCTGCTCAAGGTCTACGCCAAGTGCATCGACGGGGGTGTGGAGGTCGCCAACCGGCGGATAGACGACGCGCTGGCGGCGTGATCACGGATACGTCCAAGGAGACTCGTTCACCACGGAGCCCTTCGTTCACACCGAGGGGGTCAGGGGTTCGAATGCCCTCATCTTCGCCAGGACAGGAGGCCCGGTTCCAGGTCATGGATTCGGGCCTCCTCGTTGCTCGGGGAGCCATACAGCTGGTCTCTCTCCGGAGGAGATCCGTACGGCCCATACGTGCGGAAGATCGGTTCTCCCTAACGCAGGGCTTCGGGCAGTCTCAGCCACATGTCGGCCTGACCTGCGATCGACCGGTTGTCGGTCGGCCGCAGGCCCGCTCCGGCATAGCAGTAGGCCTCGGCCTGACCGTGGTACAGGTAGGTGGCGAGGATCTCCTCCGGGGACTCTTCGGAGTAAGTGCTACCCCCGCCGGGGTGGGTGTCCCATTCCTCAATCTCACCGTCGCGGGCAACGGCCCCCTGGTTGCCGCTCTTGGGATTGGCGAACAGCCCATAGCAGACGGTGCCCACCGACAAGCGCTCCATGACGCCGGGATTGGACGCGGCGTATCCACACGGCTGAACGACGACACATCCGCCGGGCACGTCCGTGACGCCGACGACGGCCAGGGTGGCGTCGAAGTCCGAGAAGGGATCCTCCATGATCTCTTCAACCTCGGCGTCATCGGCTGGTACGGCCTCCAGGCGCCGTGCCGCCTCGGCGGCGGTGACGCTGGCCACGCAGGCGATGCTGTAGCCGTCATCGTCGAAATCCCCCAGCGCGGCGATCAGACGTCTGGCCTCCACCACCGCGGCACTCTCTTCAGCGGACAGGCCCGCCTTCCCAGCAGGGAGAGTGAACAGGTCAGGGGTGGGAGTGGCCAGGCTGAGCCGTCCAGGAGACCAGCCGTTCATCATCGGCCGCCACGGATCTGCCCCGGCGGCGACCAGGGCGCGGGCGTTGCCGGGGCTGTTGGCGAAGACAGCCGCCCAGAGCGCCGTACGATCTTCGTGCTCGGCGTCGACGTCATCGACGCGCCGGGCCAGCTCCGCGACCACCTCAGGCGACCCACACTCGGCCGCCGCGTGGAGCGGCCGTCCGTGGAAGTGCGCCCCTGAATTCGGGTCGGCACCCGCGTCGAGCCGGGCACGGATCAGACCGAGGTTCGTCCAGTCGTTCCAGCCGATGCCGGACCACCCGGGTCCATCGTTGACGGCCATGGCTCTCCTTGAGGGGATGTACGGGATATATGACCGCCGATCATGGCGTACGAGGCCGACAGATTCGGGCCGCGGACGCAGTCGGTCCACGGGAGAACAGCACTCTCCGACGCTCATGGTCATACTGGTCGGCGAGAGGCTGGGCGAAGTCGACAAAAAGTCAGTAGACCCGCCGCCACGAGGGCGCAGCCGATACCGACAGGTGTCATCGTCGCGGCACCGGTTGGCATCCGGTGAGCGGATCCGACGCGTCCCGCCGAGGCTTCACAGGCTCGACCTGGGGAAACGTGGCCAACATCATTCCGCGTATATTCCGCGACCGCCGGCCGAGGGCCGCTCAGCACAGCGTACGGCTGCGCACCCCCGAAACGATCAACGGCGCCTCACCGGGCCGTAGGCCCTGGTCAGACGCCGTTTTCGGAGGTTGGCGGAGAGCGTGGGATTCGAACCCACGAGACCGGTCACCCGGCCTAGCGGTTTTCAAGACCGCCGCCATCGTCCACTAGGCGAGCTCTCCTGGCTGACTCGTCTCAAGAACGCGTCAGATTGCACCTTAGTCTCTCACTGCTCCGGGCGTGCCCGGGACTCGGTGGGCGCCCCGTCCTTGTTTGGAGGACGGGGCGCCCGCCGTACCCGGGGTCAGGGTTGCTGGCCGGCGAAGCCGTCGCCGACCGAGGCCGCCAGGCGGAGGTAGGAGTCGCGGGTCGCGGGTTGGAGCCTGTCCAGTTCGATCTCGGCTCCCTCCTCCAGGTGGGGGTCGTAGGGGACACGGATCACCGCTCGGCAGCGGGCCGCGAAGTGGGCCTCGAGGCGGTCGAGGTCCACGGTCGACTTCGATCGGGGGCGGACGCTGCACAGCACCACCGTGGCGGAGCGGACCAGTTCCTCGTAGTGGTGGGCCTCCAGCCAGTCCAGGGTCGCCGAGGCGGCACGGGCGCCGTCCACGGAGGGGGAGCTCACCAGGACGAGCTGGTCGGCCAGGCCGAGGACACCGGACATGGCCGAGTGGAGCAGGCCTGTTCCGCAGTCGGTGATGCAGATTGAGTAGAAGTTCTCCAGGACCTGGGCGACCGACTGGTAGTCGGACGCGCTGAAGGCCTCGGAAACCGACGGGTCGCGGTCGGAGGCGAGGATCTCCAGGCGGGACGGGGCCTGCGAGGTAAAGGCCCTGATGTCGACGTAGCGCTTGATCTGCTGACGCTCGTTGAGCAGGTCGCGGACGGTGGCGGAGGTCTCGAGCTCCACCTTGTCCGACAGGGTGCCGCGGTCGGGGTTGGCGTCGACCGCGATGACCCTGTCACCGCGGGCCTGGGCGAGAGTCGCGCCGAGCCCGACCGTGGTCGTGGTCTTGCCGACACCACCCTTCAGACTCAGCACGGCGACCCGGTGATGCCCGGTGGCCACGGGGGTGCGGGCACGGGCGGTCAGTTCGCGACGGCGGCGGGCCTCGGGGGACTCGCCGGGCTTGATCAGGCCGGCCGACGCCTTGTAGATCAGCCTGCGCCAGCCCCCGGAGGGTGCGTTACGACGTCCTCTGAGCAGCGACTCGGGGTCCAGGCTGTCGGCTGAAGGCCTCGCCCCGGACGCCTGCCTGGACGGCGCGCTGAAAGCAGGCGGCGGCGCCGAGTGACGGCGCCGAGGCTGGTACGGCTCCCGCACAGGCTCGGCCGCGTCCCAGCCGGGCGCGAAGGGTGTTTCCCGCTCGGGGGCGGGAGACGGTTCCGCCGAGGAAGACCTGTCGGAGCCGGGTGCGAAGGCCGTATCCCTTTCCGAGGTGAACGGGGCCTCCCTGCCCTCCCTCTTGGGCCTGTCGGGTCCGTCGGAGGTGAGCGGCCTGTCCCAGTCCCGGCCGAAAGCGGAAGTGGCCGGGGAGGTCTGGCCGAACGCCCCGGCGTCCTCCCGAGTGGAGCGGCCTTGCGGGGTTGCCTGCTTCGACGCGTCCGCGCCGAAGGAACCGGACATCCGGAACGACTCGGCCGCCTCGGCGCGCTCGGAATGTTCTCCGCGCTCGGTGCGCCCAGGATGCTCCACGCGTTCGGCGGGTTCGGACGTGGCCTGCCGGAGTGGCTCGTTCGCCGCCGGAGACTTCCCGAACACGGACCGGTCACGGTCCTGCTCCGCCCCCTCGAACACCGACCGCTCACGCTCCCGCTCGGCGGTGCCGAAGGAGAACTGGTCACGGCCAGGATCGCTCCCCGCTGGTGCGAACCGGTCAGAAGCGTCGGCCGCGGGTGCGAACCGGTCAGGGCCGGGGTCGTCTCCCCTGGAGGTGTACCGGTCCTGGGTGGAGGGCGCGCCGCCGGGCGTGAACGATTCCGACTGTGGAGCCGAAGGCCTGAACGGTTCGAACTCAGGACCGCGTGAGAGATCAGGACCACGTGAGAGATCAGCACCGGGTGAGAGATCGGTCCCGCGTGAGGCCCCGGATCCACGTGAAACGTCGGGACCGCGTGAGCCCTCAGGTTCGTGCGAGGTCTCGGGACCGGGCGAGGTCTCGGGACCGCGTGAAAGGTCGGGGCCGGGTGACAGGTCACGGGCGTGTGCCAGGTCGGTCCCGCGCGGCGCATCAGCGGCATGTGACGCGTCAGAACCGTGTGACACGTCGCGTCCGCGCGACTCGACGTCGATCAGAGGGAAGGTCTCCGACGCGTCGAGCGGGCGATGAGGCCGCTCGAGCAGGCCGCGGGACGGCTCGGGATCGGGCACGGAGTCCGGCTCAGGTTCGAGTTCGAGCCTGGATTCGGGCCCGGACTCGGCCCTGAACTCGGACCTGGACCCGGATCTGGCTTCGGACCTGGACTCGGCAGAGTCAGCACGCGCTGCGGGCTCATTGGACGGAGTGCGCGTCGCGGGCTCGGTGAAGTCGCCCACCGTGCGGCCGTCCGCGAAGCCACCCGCGGTACGGCCGTCGGCGAGGCCGTCGACCGCCTGACCATCTGTGACGTCACCCGTCGTACGGCCGTCGGCGAGATCGCCGGCCAACCGGTCGTCCGTGAACTCGACCGACGTGTGACCGTCAGTGAACTCGCCCGCGTCGTCCGCCACGTGACGGGGCAACGGCTTGAGGGGGGCGAGGAATCCCTCGTTGTCCTGTGGAGAGGATGGCGTGACCGGGGGCACGGTGAAGGCGCTCACCGGGCCGGAGACCTCCATCCAGTCGGCCGCGTCGGCGTCCTCGACCGGCGGAGCCGTCACGCTCGTGGACGTGCCCGCGTGGCTGCCCATGAGGTTGTACGAGGGGTCGGCTGCCGTGCGGAACAGCGATGACGACGCGGTGTCCGGCTCGGCGGGGACCGAGCTCCAGGGGTCCTTCGGGTATGGCGAAATGACGGCGTCGTCCACCGCTGTGCTCTTTAACGCGATGGGGGGCGCCTCCTCCTGTTCCTTGATAGCGTCGAGCCAGGCAA
The DNA here is from genome assembly GCF_040689595.1 of Streptosporangium sp. NPDC051023. Taxonomy (NCBI): domain Bacteria; kingdom Bacillati; phylum Actinomycetota; class Actinomycetes; order Streptosporangiales; family Streptosporangiaceae; genus Streptosporangium; species Streptosporangium sp. NPDC051023. Next base: position 54,903 of record NZ_JBFBCE010000043.1, read on the forward strand.
GCTGTTCCTCGAGAGATTCCTCACGATCGTGTCTTGCCACCGTGTTCCCCCTCGGGATGGGCGTAAAAGGGCAGCAAACACATAGCAGGTTAACGCCCTGTGTTCTCGTCAATGCGGGCAACCACCAAGTTGATCCCCAGCGGATAGCGTTGGAGACATGCACGCCATCGTGATCGATAAACCTGGCGGACCCGAAGTGCTGGACTGGCGAGAGGTCCCCGATCCCCGGCCGGAGCCGGGCGAGGTCCTCATCGACGTGGCGGCCTCCGCGGTCAACCGAGCCGACATCCTGCAGAGACAGGGACTCTACAACCCCCCGCGGGGCGCCTCGCCGTATCCGGGACTTGAGTGTTCCGGAGTCGTCGCCGAGGTGGGCTCGGACGTCGAGGACTTCAGGCCCGGCGACCGGGTGTGCGCCCTGCTCTCCGGCGGCGGTTACGCGGAGCGAGTCGCCGTGCCCTGGCAACAGGTCATGCGCGTGCCGGACGGCGTGGACCTGGTCGAGGCGGCCGGGCTGCCCGAGGTCGCGTGCACGGTGTGGTCCAACGTGTTCATGACGGCGCGGCTCAGGAAGGGCGAGACGCTTCTCGTCCACGGTGGCGCCAGCGGGATAGGCACGCTGGCCATACAGCTCGCGAAGGCGTTCGGCTCGCGCGTGGTCGTCACGGCCGGGTCCGCGGAGAAGATCGCCCGCTGTCTCGAGCTCGGCGCCGACGAGGGGATCGACTATCACGACGGGGACTTCTCCGAGAAGGTCCAGGCCGATGTGATCCTCGACATCGTCGGGGGGCCGTACCTCTCGAAGAACGTCAGGGCACTCAAGACCGGCGGCAGGCTCGTCGTGATCGGTATGCAGGGGGGCTCCAGGGGAGAGCTGGATCTGGGTGCGCTCCTCGCCAGACGAGCCTCGGTGCACGGCACCACGCTACGCGCACGGCCCGTCGACGAGAAGGGGGTCATCGTGCGCGGCGTCGTACAGAACGTCTGGCCTCTGGTGGACGCGGGGGCGATCCGCCCGGTGATCCACTCCCGGGTGCCGATGAACGACGCCGCCGCAGCTCACCGGATCCTTGAATCCGGGGAGCACGTCGGGAAAATCCTGCTAGTAGGTTGAGGACTATGAACGCTGAGGAGAGCACTCCGCATGTAGTGGTCGTGGGCCCGCAGGGGGTCCAGACCGAGGAGGAAGGCGAAGGGCGCTCCGTCGCCGACCTGGTCGAGCAGCCCGCCAAGGTGATGCGCATCGGCAGCATGATCCGCCAGCTTCTTGAGGAGGTCAGGGCGGCTCCGCTGGACGAGGCCAGCCGCAAGCGGCTCAAGGAGATCCACCAGAGCTCCATCAAGGAGCTCGAGGACGGTCTCGCGCCCGAGCTGGTCGACGAGCTGGAACGGCTGTCGCTCCCCTTCACCGATGACGGCAACGGCACCCCGCCGAGCGAGGCGGAGCTGCGGGTGGCGCACGCGCAGCTGGTCGGCTGGCTCGAGGGTCTGTTCCACGGGATCCAGACGACGCTTTTCGCCCAGCAGATGGCGGCCCGCGCCCAGTTGGAGAACATGCGCAGGGCGCTGCCCGGTGGCGTTTCCCTGACGCAGGAGAACCAGCAGGGCAACTCGGGCCCCTACCTGTGAACCGGGGTCACCGCCGGTAAAGGGCCTCGAGGACTTCTGCGACCCCGTCGTCGTTGTTGGCCGCGGTCACGTGATCGACCGCGGCCAGCACCTTGCTGTGCGCGTTCGCGACGGCGTACGAGGTGCCCGCCCATCGCAGCATCGGCAGGTCGTTCGGCATGTCGCCGAAGGCGATCACCTCGGAGGGCCTGATGTCCCGCCCTTCCGCGAGGGCGGCGAGCGCGGAGGCCTTCGTCACGCCGTGGGCGCTCATCTCGATCATCGCACGGCCACTGGAGTGGGTGGGCGTGACCAACTCGCCGACCAGCTCACTGATCGCCTCCTGCAGGATGTCGGGGTCCATCCCGGGGTGCAGGGCCAGGAGCTTGGCGCAGGGCAGCGAGGTGAGCGTGGCCGTCTCCACCCGAAGTCCGGCGATCGTCGTGGCGTCTAGACGGGCCGTGGTGTCGAGACGGTCGGGAAGGAAGTCGGTTTCGTGCGCGAACCCGCCTTCGTATTCCACCGAGAACGTGAGTTCTGGGATCTTCTCACGGAGCCGACTCACGACCTCTTCAAGGACATCCGGGGCGATAAGGTGAGATTTCACGATCTGTTCGGTGTGCAGGTCGTAGACAAGCGCTCCGTTGGCGCATATGGCCAGTCCTCGATGACGTACGGCTCCCGCGATCGGACGCATCCATCGGGGTGGGCGTCCTGTCACGAAGACCAGTGTGGCTCCAGCGCTCTCCACGAGGGCGAAGGCCGCCGCAGTACGGGGTGAGACGGTGCCGTCGGAGCGCAAAGCGGTACCGTCAAGGTCGGTGGCGACGAGCCTGGGGCTTCCCATAACAGGCTCCAGTCTGCACCGTGATCCGGCGGGTACCCGCATCGGGATCCGTCTCTGAGGAATCTTCCTCGTGGCGGGAACACGAGCGCGCCGGATAGTGTTAGATGTGATGGCGTTGTATTAGCTGAATCCCGTTGTGAAAACCAGTTTGACTGAACCACCCCGGGGCCCGCTGTACGACACATGGGGTTCATGAGGTGTGAATCCCAAAGTTTCAAATCCTGAGGGAGAGCTTTAATGGCTCAGGGAACCGTCAAGTGGTTCAACGCTGAAAAGGGCTTCGGCTTCATCGCACCGGACGGCGGTGCACCGGACGTGTTCGTGCACTTCTCCGAGATCCAGGGCAACGGCTACCGTAGCCTCGAGGACGGCCAGCGGGTCGAGTTCGAGATCACGCAGGGCCAGAAGGGTCCGCAGGCCTCGCAGGTCCGCGCCGTCTGACGCATAAGACCTCTGTAGAGGGGTAAGGCGGAGTTCGCTTAACGCGAACTTCGCCTTTCTCTTTTTTCGGACCTTCTGGCTTTCCCCCCCTCCCCTCCTGACCCGGCTTCCCCCCGGCCCCGGCCCGCCCCAGACCAGAGCTCGGGCGCCCCGGTTCCTGCGCCGTCCCCACCCCGGCCGGACCCGTCCTGCCGAGCCCGCCCCGCTCTACCAGCCCGCCCCCGCCGACCCGCTCCGGCGGCGGAACCGGTCCACGAGTCGCCTCAGCGGTAGACCAGCCCCGAGAGCCGCCAGGCGAGACGACGGCGGAAGGCCGGGCTGAGCGCCAGGATCCGCAGGACCAGGTTCCTGACCGGGCGCAGGTGCCTGTTCACATTGGCCAGCCCCGACAGGAACCCGGTGAAGGCGACAACCCGCCGGGCGATCGGGCGGCGGGACGCCGCGTAGACGTCCAGCGCCCCCTGGTCGCCCCTGAGAGCGGCCGTGAGCGCCGCACCCAGCGCTGTGGCGTCCTGGATGCCGGTGTTCATTCCCTGCCCTCCTGCGGGACTGTGGACGTGCGCGGCGTCACCGGCCAGCAGCACCCGTCCCGCCCGGAAGGTGTCGGCCACCCGGTGGTGGATCCGGAACCGCGACCCCCAGACGACCTCGTACACCACAGCCCGGGTCCTCTCCGGTCCCCGGCTGTCCAGCAGCCCCTGGACGAAGGCCACGTCCGGCTCGGCGGGCGCCTCGTCGACGGTGGCCACGATCCGATGGACGCCGTCGGGCAGCGGGGCGGCCACGACCAGCCCGGCGGGCGAGAAGTAGAGGACGACCTCGTCGTCGGGAAGGCCCCCGCCGAGCCGTACGTCGGCCAGGCTGAACGACTCGCCATACTGCCCGCCGGTGAAGGCGACGCCCGCCTGCTCGCGGACCGTGCTGTGCATGCCGTCCGCGCCGACCAGGTACTTCGCGGTGACGGTCGCGCCTCCGGCGAAGACCGCGGTCACCCCCTCGCCGTCCTGGGTGAGGCTCTCCAGCCTGTACGGCCTGGCCACCCGGCCGCCAAGCTCGGTCAGGCGCTCCAGCAGGATCCGCTCCGTGACCGCCTGGGAGATCATCAGCGTGTAGGGGTATCGGGTCGGAAGCTCGTCGAACACGACCGGCACGAGCGTCCTGTCACGGTCCCTGATCGTGAACCGCCGGGCGTGGATGCCGAGGGCGGTCAGCCGCTCAGAGACCCCGAGGCCTTCGAGGACCTCCAGCGTCCTGGCGTGAACCACGGCGGCCCGCGAGGTGTTGTCACCGGCCGCCTGGTCGTCGACGACGGTCACGCCGAACCCCTGGCCCGCCAGGGAGAGGGCGACGGTGAGGCCGGTCGGTCCCGCGCCGATGACGAGAACGTCCGTGGTCGTGGGGAGTGTTTCGGGCATCTGACGCCTCCGCGGTCATGTCAACGCCTGTTGGCCAACATCTGTTGGCATAACGATGATTCCCCGGGCCGATAATGTCAACACATGTTGGCCTACACTTGTTGGCATGAGGAGATCTTCCGAGGACACCAAGGCCGTCATCCTGGCCGCGGCACGGGAACGCTTCGCGGCCGACGGCTTCCAGGGGGCCACGATCCGGGCCATCGCGTCCGACGCCGGAATCGACCCGGCCATGGTGATGCGCTACTTCGGCAACAAGGAGAAGCTGTTCGCCGCCGCAGCGGACGTCGACCTGAGGTTTCCCGACCTGGCGGCGATCCCGCGGGAGGAGGTGGGCAGGGCGCTCATCGGGCACTTCCTGGACCGCTGGGAGCAGGACGAGGGCATGATGATCCTGCTGCGCACCGGCGTGACCAACGAGGCCGTCGCCGAGCGGATGCGCGGCATCTTCGCGGGCCAGCTCGCCCCCCTGGTCTCCAAGCTCGACGACGACCGGGAGCGCGCGCCGCTCAGGGCGGGCCTCGCCGCGACCCAGGTCCTCGGCATGGCCCTGTGCCGCTATGTGCTCCGGCTGCCCCCCGTCGCCGCCATGTCCCGCGAGGAGATCGTTGACTGGCTTGGACCCACCCTCCAGCGGTATCTCACAGGTGACGTCGACGGGCACGACACAGCCTGATCACGAAAGCCGTGCCGTCCGAACGGCGCCCGCCCGGGCAGCATCTACTGCGATATGAGGCATCCCTCCGGCTCTGCCCTGTCCTGGCTTGGTCATCCCGTCACCGTGATCGCCGTCTTCGTGCTGCTGGTCAACGACCACGTGCTCAAGGTCCTCTGGCCCGGCCCGGTCACCGGCAAGCTGAGCGACGTGGCGGGCCTGCTCGTGGCCCCGCCCCTGCTCGCCCTGGTCCGTGTTCCTCCCCTCGCCGCGACGATCGCAACCGGCGTCGGCTTCACCCTGGTCAAGTCCACTGAGGCGGGCGCGGCCCTCGCCTCCCAGGCCTGGTCGCTGCTCGCGGGCCCCTCCCGGGTACTGGCCGACCCGACCGACCTGGTCGCCCTGCCCGCGCTGGGCCTCGCGTGGCTGGTCTGGCGTCGCTGCCGGTCCGACCATGCCGTACGGCGGGCCCGCACGCTGATCATCGTCCCGGTCGCCCTGGTCGCGGTGACCGCCACCTCCGGGCTACCCTCCCCCTCCGCCGTGTCGGTCCTGGCCGACGGCGAGACGATCACCGTCTTCGCCGACCACCCCTACCAGAGGATCGTCTCTCAAGACGGCGGCCGGACTTGGAGCGTGCAGCGCACCTCTCCCTCGGCCCCCACGCCCACCCCGCCGCCAGGCGTGACCCGCGCCTGCCTGCCGGACAGCCCCCGGCACTGCTACCGCGTCGTCCCTCCGCGTCTGGCCGTGGACGAGTCCCTGGACGGCGGAACGAGCTGGAACACGGTGTGGGAGGTGTCACCGGGACGCGAGGGTGCACTGCGGCGACGCGTCACCGACTACGACACCTGGCCGTGGCGGGGTTCCACGGCCATCGCGGCCCAATCCCGGCCGGACGGCCACGTGGTGGTGGCGGCCGACGGCAACGACGGCGTCGCCGTACGAGACGCACGGGGAACCTGGAGACGGCTCGGCTTCTCCGACAAGGGTCTCTCGGAAGACGCCGCGCCCCCGCTCCACTCGCTGGATCTCGATCTGACCCCGGAGTATCTCGCCGGCTTCTTCACCGGCCTGTTCGGCTTCATGCTCTGCCTGGCCCTGGCTCGCCGTCGCCGGCCGCGAGGCAGGGTCCTCTCTCCGACCGCGTACACCCTGGTCTCGATCGGGTTCGCGGTGAGCATGTTCTTCCGCTCCGGTCTCCTCGCACCGCTGATACTCCTGGCCGCTCTCGCCTGTGCCCTCATCGCGGCGGGCCTCACGGTGGCGTCGGGGGTCATGGCGCGCGTGCCCGTCCCGGCCTGGCTCACGGCGGCCGTCACGGCCCCCTGTACAGCGGCGACGATCTGTGTGATCTTCTCCGGCTGGGCGTCGGGCACTCCCGACGACTACTCGACGGCGGTGCTCCTGGCCTGCGTGGCCGGTGGTGTCGGCGTCGCCGCCTCCGCCGTGGTCGGCTGGATGTCCGCGGAGAACCCCGCCGGAGACCCCACGGCGGAGGCGGACCCCGCGATGTGAGGGGACCGGGCGGCTCGAGCAGACCCCGAGGCGCGTACGGCGAGGCCCCCGCCGGTGTACGGCGAGGGCCCCGGCGTGGAACAGGGTTATTTGACCGGTTCGAGGATGTCGAGGCCGACGTAGGGGCGCAGGGCCTTGGGGACCTCGACGGAGCCGTCGGCCCGCTGGTGGTTCTCCAGGATGGAGACGATCCAGCGGGTGGTGGCCAGGGTGCCGTTCAGCGTGGCCACGTGCTGGGGCTTGCCGTCCTTGTCGCGGAAGCGCACGGCCAGGCGGCGGGCCTGGAAGTCGGTGCAGTTGGAGGTCGAGGTGAGCTCGCGGTAACGGCCCTGGCTCGGCACCCACGCCTCGCAGTCGAACTTCCGCGCGGCGCTCGCCCCGAGGTCACCCGCGGCGGTGTCGATGATCCGGTAGGGCACCTCGATCTTGGCGAGCATCTCCTTCTCCCAGTCGAGCAGGCGCCGGTGCTCCTCGGCCGCGTCCTCGGGACGGCAGTAGGAGAACATCTCGACCTTGTCGAACTGGTGGACCCGGATGATGCCCCTGGTGTCCTTGCCGTACGAGCCCGCCTCCCTGCGGAAGCAGGAGGACCACCCCGCGTAGCGGTACGGCAGCGCCGCGCCGTCGAGGATCTCGTCGGCGTGGTAGGCCGCCATCGGCACCTCGCTCGTGCCGACCAGGAACAGGTCCTCCTCCGGCAGGTGGTAGATCTCGCTCGCGTGGGCGCCGAGGAAGCCGGTGCCCTGCATCGACTCCGGCTTCACCAGCACGGGCGGGATCATCGGCACGAAGCCCGCCTCGATCGCCTGCTGCATGGCCATGTTGAGCAGCCCGAGCTGGAGCCGGGCTCCCGGGCCCTTCAGGAAGAAGAACCGCGATCCCGAGACCTTCGCACCGCGCTCCATGTCGATCGCGCCGAGCAGCTCGCCGAGCTCAAGGTGGTCGCGCGGCTCGAAGTCGAAGACCGGCTTTTCGCCGACCTCCTCGAGCACCACGTAATCGTCCTCGCCGCCCGACGGAGCCCCCTCCTGGACGAGGTTGGGCACCGTGTAGAGCAGCTCGTCGAGCTCCTTGGCGAGCTTCTCCGCCTCGGTCTCGGCGGACTTGACCTGCGTGGAGAGGTCCTTGGCCCGGTCGAGCAGCGCCGCCTTCTCCTCCCCGGAGGCACGGGAGACCGACTTGCCGACGCTCTTCTGCTCGGCGCGCAGCGTCTCGAAGCGACTCAGCGCGCCGCGCCTGCGCTCGTCCAGGTCGAGCAGCGTGTCGACGACAGAGTCGTCCTCACCGCGGGCACGCTGCGACGCCCGTAGCCGGTCGGGATCCTCACGAAGGGTACGCAGGTCAATCACAGAACAAGGCTACCGACGTACGGCTCGGGCCCGCGCACCTATTCGCCCCCCGAGCCCTCCCCGGCACCCGCCCCCTTCAGGCCCGGCCCTCAGACCCGGCCTGAACGGACCCTGGACAGCCAGCTCCCGGCCTCGGCGAAGTCGCCGTCGGCCGTACCCCTCTTGATCTGCGGCGTCAGGCCGTCCGCACGCGGGTAGCTGCCGAGGAAGCGCACGTCCGAGCAGATCCGGTGGAGCCCGGAGACGGCCTCGCCGACCCTGGCGTCGGCCACGTGGCCCTCGAAGTCGAAGTGGAAGAAGTAACGGCCGATGCCGTCGCCGGTCGGCCGCGACTCGATGCGGGTCAAGTTGACGCCGCGCACGGAGAACTCGGTGAGCATCTCCAGCAGCGCGCCCGGGTGGTCGTCGGCGAGGAAGGCGACCAGGGAGGTGCGGTCGGAGCCGGTCGGCTCGGGCAGCGGCCCGGGACGCGCCACTTTGACGAACCTGGTCACGGTGTCCGAGCGGTCGCCGACGTTGGCGGCGAGCTCGACCAGGCCGTAGTTGTCCCCGGCGATGCGCGCGGCGATGGCCGCGTCGTACGGCGAGCTGGGCAGCGCGACCTCCTGGGCCGCGGCCGCGGTCGACGGGGCGGCGACCACCACGGCCCCGGGGAGCTCTCTGGCGGTGAAGTTGCGGCACTGGGTGATCGCGGCGGGGTGGGTGAAGATCCGCTTGATGTCACGCATGGTGGTGCCGGGCCGCACCAGGAGCGAGAACTCGACGGGCAGCAGCAACTCGGCGACGATGAGGAGCGGCTCGCCCCAGGCGAGCTCGTCCAGGGTCGTGGTGATGCCGCCCTCGAGCGAGTTCTCCAGGGGGACGACGGCACCGTCGGCCTCGCCCTGACGAGCTGCGTCCAGCGCGGCGCTGACGTTGACGCTCGGCAGACGCTCGGCGTGCGGTGCCAGGATCCGCAGGGCCTCTTCGGTGAAGGTGCCCTCCGGTCCCAGGTAGGCGAATCTGGGCATGACCACAGGCTATCCGCCGCTCGTCGGCGATCGTACGCGGAAGTGCGCATTCAGGCCGCGCCGAGCCCCGTCCCGAGCACTCCGCCGGTCGGCGGTCCGTGGAGACAGCAGCCGGCACGGAACCCGGGGTGATCGTCCGGTCACACGAGCGCCCGGAAAGCCTCCCTGCGCCTGGGCAGCCACACCCCGAGCAACCAGACCAGGGCGAGCGCGCCGAGCCCGAACCCGTTCTGCACGATCTTGCCGAGCACCGGGCTGAGGACGGGCACCTCCGCCGCCTTGATCGCCACTCCCCACCAGGGGATCGGCAGCACGTAGTAGAGCCAGACCCCGGCCGCGACACGGATCCGCACCGGATCCCGCCCGTCGCCGACCAGCGCGCCGAGAACCACGACGACCCAGGCCAGGTGGTGGATCCAGGCCACCGGCGACAGCAGCACGGCCATCAGGCCGACCAGCGCGACCGCCGTCACCGCGTGCCCGTCGAGCAGCGCCCTGCGCGCGTGGCGGAAGCCGTACCAGGCGACCACGGCGACCAGCGCCAGCCACAGCAGGGAGGTCAGCGAGTCGGGCAGGTAGAGGCGGATGAGCATGCCGCGCATGGACTGGTTGGTCGTGGCCGCGTTCGCGCCGAGCCGCTCGGGGTCGAACAGCGCGCGGAACCAGAAGTCGGCTGCGTCCGACGGGATGACCAGGAACGGCAGGAGGGTCAGCAGGGCCGCGGTGAAGGCCGCCATGAAGAAGGTCCTGCGCTGCTCCTCCCGCGCGCCGGGGCCGAAGCCGGTCATGAGCAGGTAGACCAGGAAGACGCCCGGGGTCAGCTTGACCGCGGTGGCCAGGCCGATCAGCATGCCCCGCGGCCACACCGGCCTACGGACGACGCAGTCGGCCAGGCAGAGCGCGACCAGCAGGATGTCCACCTGGCCGAAGCGGACCTGGTCCCTGATCGGCATCAGATAGGTGCACGCGACCGTCAGGAACGCGAACGCCATCGGGAGCCCGAGACCGCCCACCAGGCCGGACGGGGCCGCCCTCCCCAGGATGCCCCCGGAGCCGGGGGCATCGTCCCCTCGGTACGGCGCGGCCACCCTGTCCAGGACGGCGCGGAAGCCGTACCCGACGGTGACGGCCAGCGCCGCGAAGATCCCGGCCGTCCACACCCACTGCGCGACCGGCCACGGCATCATGGCGAGCGGCGTGGCCAGCATCGCCGCGACCGGCGGGTAGGTGAAGGGCAGGAGCTGTGGCGCGGGCGTCACGAAGCCGTAAACCGATCGTCCCTCCAGGAGCTCCCGGCCCCCGGTACGGTACACATCCAGGTCGACCAGTCGCTGGTCGTCGACGTTGCCCAGCCACTGGAGCACCAGCGGGGCAACGGCGACCGCGACGAGCAGCAGCGCGAGCAGCCACGTCCACGGTGGCCGCCTGGTCGTGGTCGCCTCGCCAGTCCTCACGACCAGGCAGGTTACCGTGGGCCTGGAGGAAACGGCCGCCAACGGGTACGGATACGGGGGAACCGGATGGGTTCGGCGCACGGTGGTCAGCACACCGGTCAGCGCGCGGGCGGGCACGTCGGCGGGCATGTCACTGGGCATGCCAGTGGGCATGTCAGCGGACGCGTCGGCGGGTATGTCGGCGTGCCCGGCCTCGTGACCTGGCCTGCCCGCGTGACCCGATCTGCCCGGATGGCCTGGCCTGCTCGCGTGATCCCATCGGCTCAGGTAGCCCGGATGTCCCGGTCGGCCCGGGCCGCGTTGGCTGTGGTCCTGCTGTCGCTGTCCGGGCTCGCCGGGCTCCTTCTCGCCGGTACGGCCGCCGCCTCCGCGGCCGTGGCACCTGCAGCCGGGGCACCCGCGGCCAGAGTCGTGGTCGTCGGGGTTCCCGGCCTCGAATGGGGTGACCTCGACCGGACGCGGACTCCGAACCTGTGGAAGCTCGTGGACGAGGGCGCCGCCGCCTCGATGTCCACCAGGGCGGTCCCGCCGCCGACGCGGAGCCTGACCTGCCCGATCGCGGGCTGGCTGACCGTCTCCGCGGGACAGCGCGCCGGCGCCCCCGGGACGGCCTGCGAACTACCCGCGCAGCCGCAGCCGGCCCCCGACGGTGGGGCGAGCGTGCCGGACTGGCCGGCGCTGGTGACGTTCAACGCCACCAAGACCTCCTATCGTCCGGTGCTCGGTCAGCTCGGCCAGCTCGTCGCGGACGCCGGGGGGAAGGTCGCCGCCGCCGGTCCGGGAGCCGCCCTCGGCGCCGCCGATAAGTCCGGAAAAGTCGGGAAATATGCGGCGAATGTCGCGGCGCTCGGCGACCTGGAACCGTACCGGCTGGTCACGGTGGAGATCGGCGACCTCGCCAGGGCGTGGATCGCGGGAGGCGTGGACGCCGACGGCGCCCCCGTCGGGCTGACCGGCCGGGCCAGGCAGGACGCGGTCGCGGCGGCCGACCGCGAGATCGGCGCGCTCCTCGGCCTGCTGCCGCAGGGGAGCACGGTCCTGCTCGGCGGCCTGTCGGACGCGGCGGCCTCGGCGCACCTGCACGTGGCGATCGCCCGCGGTCCCGCCGCGGGCGGCACGCCGTACGCCCACGGCTACCTGACCGCCACCTCGACCAGGCAGGACGGGCTGGTCACCAACACCGACCTGACCGCGACCGCGATCACCCTGCTCGGCCTCGACGCCCCGAACGGCGTCGTCGGCCACTCCTGGCTGAGCGCGGGGCCGAGCGGGGAGCCGACCTCGGGCATCGTGCGGAACCTGACGGAGGCGGACCTGGCCAGCCAGGTGCTGCGCCAGGTGCAGGGGCCGTTCTTCACGGTGTTCGTCAGCGTGCAGATCCTGTTCTACCTGCTGGCCGCGGTCGCCATCCGCCGGGGCTGGGGTGGCTCCCGCGCGCTGACGGCGACCAGGGGCGTCGCGGCCGTCGGTGGCGCCATCGCGATCGCGACCTTCCTCGCCCAGCTCGTGCCGTGGTGGACCTTCCCCGCCCCGATGGCCTCGGTGATCCTGACCATCCTCGGCATAGCGTGCGCGATCGCCGGGCTCGCCTTCGCCGGGCCGTGGCGGACGCACGTCCTCGGCCCGCTGACCGTGGTCGCCGCGATCACCTCGGTCGCCCTGCTGGCCGACGTGATGACCGGCTCCAGCCTCCAGGTGAACGCGGTCACCGGCTACGAACCGGTCACCGGCGGGCGCTTCTACGGCTTCAGCAACATCGCCTTCGCCGTCTACTCCGCCGGGACGATCCTGGCCATGGCCGGGGTCGCCCAGTGGCTGATCTCCAAGGGACGGCGCCCGCTCGCGCTCACGGTCTGCGTGCTCTACGGGGGGCTCGCGGTGTTCGCGGACGGCTGGCCCGCCTGGGGCGCCGACTTCGGCGGGGTCCCCGCGTTCCTCGTCGGGGTCGCCGTCTTCCTGATCCTGCTGGCGGGCGGCCGGATCTCACTGATCAGGCTCGTCCTGGTCGGCCTGGCGGGCGCCCTGCTGATCGGGGCCATCGCGGTGATCGACTGGCTCAAGCCCCCGGCTCAGCGCACCCATCTGGGCGCCTTCGCCCAGCAGGTGCTGGACGGCGAGGCCGGGACGGTCATCGGCCGCAAGTTCGGGGCGATGGTCGGCGTCACGGTCGGCAACTGGTCGCTGACCCTGCTCTCGCTGGTCGCGCTCGCCTTCCTCTTCCTGGTGCTCGACCGTCCCTCCCGGTGGGGCGCCTCCGCGCTCGACGGGGCCTACACCCTCGCCCCGCCGCTGCGCGCCGGGCTGATCGGCGCGCTGACGTGCGCGCTGATCGGGTTCCTGATGAACGACTCCGGCATCGCGATCCCGGCGATGGCGCTCACGGTCGCGGTGCCGCTGACGCTGACCGCCTGCGTGCGCGCGCTCCAGCTCTCGCAGCCCACCACGCCAGCGCGACCGTCAGCGCCAGCAGAGACCACGGCACCACCCGTTCCCTGACGGCGGTCTTCAGCCAGAGCAGGTCCTCCGGGCGCAGAGCCTCCCTTGCGGGAAGGTAGCCCAGCGACAGGATGACGACCCTGGCGACCATGAAGCCCTCGAGCGCGGGCCAGGAGGCCATGGCCAGCAGCGCGAAGGCCAGGCCGTCGTACCAGGGCAGCGCGTACGTCGCGGCGAACAGCCAGGCGACCACGACCCCCGCGGCGACGTGGGGAGCCGTGTGCCCCGGCGCGGCCCGCAGGATCAGCCAGGCCAGGCACGCCATCAGCAGCAGCGAGCCGACCTGGGTCCAGGCCGAGTAGGCTCCGGGCCCGAGCAGCGTCTGAAGCCCGGTCTTGACGAGCTGCCATGGTGTGCCGAGCGAGACCTTCCTGCTGGCCGCGCCGACCTGGTCGAGCACGTGTGGCCCCGCGACGCCGTAGATCACGAGCACGGTCGCCGTCGCCGTCCCCGCGACGACGGCGAGCCTGCCCGGCGAGCGGCGCAGCTCCCAGGCGGGGCCGAGCGCGACGAGCCCCGCGTTCAGCTTCACCCCGATCCCCACCCCGAGCAGCAGCCCGCTGGCCGCCCCCCTGGCCATGAGCGCGGCCACCATGCAGGCGACGGCCAGGGTGTCCACGTGCATCCCCGCTGCCAGGTGGTAGATGATCAGCGGGTTCGCGGCCCAGAGCAACGCAGCCCGCAGCCGCAGGCCCGCGTCACCCCTGGTGAAGCGGTCGATCAGCAGCGCGGTCCCGGCGAACGCGCCCGCGTTGACCACCGCCATCACGAAAACGGTCAGCCTCACCGAGTCGCCGCCGACGAAACTCGCCAGCGCCTGTACGGCGGTCGCCACCGGGCCGTAGACGCTGGTCACGCCGGTCCACTCCTCGACGGAGCCGAGCACCGGATCGCCGGGCAGCGCCGAAGGAGCGGTCACGTACGGGTTCTGGCCGAGCGTGACCAGGCGCCCGTAGGCGGCGTAGTTGAGGTGGTCGGCCGAACCAGAAGGCGGCAGGAACGCCAGCAGCGCGGCGGCGGCGCAGCCCGCGGCGAGCAACCAGCGCGGATCGGGCCGCCACCGGGACCTCAGGGCGCCCGCGAGGCCCGCGCCGCCCAGCACGATCGCGAACGCGGCCATGGCGATCACCAGGTGACCGTCGGGCCGCGCCCGAAGCGAGTAGGGCGGCTGCCATGAGGGACCCGGCAGGTCCGGAACCATGGCCGAGGGACCGAGCAGCCCGATCAGAACCGTCAGCCCCACAGAGAGCCCGACGGCCGCGAACGCGGCGACGTCGAGCGCACGCGGCGTGTCACGCGTGGAAACTCGCATGTCGCCGACTGCCGGCGCGTCCTGGGTCACCCGCAAATTCCAGCACATCCGGCACAGTGCCCGGTCTGCTCGCGGACCGAGAGCGGCCGGCCTACCTGCGGATCAGCAGGGCCCAGGCGACGTCGCGGAACTGCCTGGCCCGGTGCAGTTGGGCCTTCCAGTCGGTGCCGGTCGCCCGGTGCGACATCTCCACCTCGACCTCCCGAACCCGGAAGCCCCTGCGGATCAGGTCGATCGTCAGGGCCGTCTCCACGCCGAAGCCGTGGGCCAGGGGCCGTGCGGACTCGAAGGCGGCCCTGGTCAGGCAGCGCTGGCCGTTGAGCGGCTGGGCGGGCGTCCAGCCGGTCGCGCGTTCGATGCCCTGGCGGGCCAGGTTCACCACGAACCCGTGTCCGCCCAGCTTCACCCGGGTGACGAAAACGGCGATGGTCATGTCGGCCTCGCCCGCGACGACCGGTTTGATCAAGGGCTCCGCCGCGCGTGCCGTCTCCCCCAGGTCAGCGTCCAGGAAGAGCAGGTGCCGGGGGGTCTCACCGTCGAACAGGCGCACGGCCTCCGCCCCGCTCTCCATGGCGGCGGCCTTGCCCCGGTTGCGGCTGTGCCGTACGACACGGGCTCCGGCGGCCTTGGCCACTCGGCCCGTCTGGTCGGACGAGCCGTCGTCCACGACCATGACGAGGTCGACCCCGGGCAGCGTCAGGGCCGCGGCCACGGTCGCGCCGATCCGGTCGGCCTCGTCCTTGGCCGGAATGATCACCGCTATCCCGGTCATGCCTGCCGCTTGACCGTCAGCAGTGTCTCGTGCACGGTGAACACCGAGTCGAGGCCGGTGACCTGGAGAATCTTGCGGACGGCCGGTCTGGGCGCCGCGAGCTCCAGGGTGCCGCCTCGCTCTCGCAGCCGCTTGAGCGCCGACAGCAGCACGTTCATGCCGGTGGAGTCGCAGAACTCCACGCCGGACATGTCGATGACCACATGGGTGGCCGGGCTCTCCTGGAGCAGCCGAGTGAACTCGGCCTGCAGGCCAGGCGCGGTATACAGGTCGATTTCGCCGACTATGACCATGACGGTGTGCCCGGCATGTGATCGAGTTGAGACTTTTAGCTCCACAGCGGGCACACTAGCGGCGCGAAGGCCACTGGTCACGTTCTCTCGTCCAACCCGAGTCGTCGGCCCTTTGTCCCCCGTTTAGGCCTCATGAAAACTCTGAGTGCGTGAAACTTGACTCTGAGCAACACCGGCTTAGCCGGAAAGGGGGGAGACCCGGAACCTCCCGACCGTCCCTGCGCTACGACAGTGGCGGCCGTTGAGTAGAAACGGGCTCGAACGCATCGATGAACACCGACCTTCCTGAGGATCCTCAGCGACAACGTCTCAGAGAGCACCTGGAGTCCATGGTCACCCGCACCGAGAAGGCGACGTCATGGCACGATGCCGCCAACTCGCTGCGTGGCCTGGTGAACCGCGAGGGATACGTCCCGATCAGAACCCGCCTCGCGAGCGAGGACCTCGACTTCCTCGAGGGGGCACGCGAGGAGCTGCTCGGCTTCGCGGCACTGGGAGTCAGGCTGCTCGACCTTCACCAGCCCCGCGACGCGGGCGGCATCACCAGCGACACCGCGAACCCGATCCTGCGCTGCCGCAGCTGTATGTGGCGGTGGCCGTGCCCGACGTTCCGCGCTATGGCCGAGTCCTTCGGCAGCCCGAGAACCCCGACCTCGTGCCAGCACGTCGAGCCGGACCACGAGGACGGCATGAGCGGCATGGAGGGCATAGCCGGCATGGACGGGGACGGCGCCGATCGGGGCGGCACCGATCGGGGCGGCGGAGGTGAGGACGGCATGGACGACACGAGCAGCAGCACGAGCAGCACGAGCGGCATGAACGGCACGGGCAGCGCGGACTCCGAAGCCGCCATGGTGACCTGTGAGCTGCGCCTCCTGCCTCGCGACCCGTACCCGCCGCCGCGCCCCGCGCGTTGACGTCCGCCGTCACGCCGACGCCCCGCCCGTCGAGGCCCGCCGTCGGGGACGAGTCCCGTCCGGGACGGGTCCCGCCGGTGGCGGGCGGAGCTCACACGTGGTGAGTGAAGCTCATGCGGAGACTCACGTGCGGTGAGCGAGACTCACGCGTGGCGGGTGAGGTCCGCGTGTCGCGGGTGAGGCTCACGCGTGGCGGGTGAGGTTCGTGTGTGGCGGGTGAGGCTCACGCGTGGCGGGTGAGGTTCGTGTGTGGCGGGTGAGGCTCACGCGTGGCGGGTGAGGTTCGTGTGTGGCGGGGCTCAGGCCGGCAGCGGGAGACGGATCTCGAAGCGGCAGCCCGGCCCGGCGTTGACGACGTCGATGGCCCCCTCATGGGCCTCGACGATGCCACGGGCGATCGCCAGGCCGAGCCCGGCTCCCGCGCCGTCCGCCGCCGGGGTCCTGGCCGCCTCGCCCCGGAAGGCGACGTCGAAGACACGGGGGAGGTCGTCGGCCGGGATGCCTCCGCAGCAATCGGCGACCGACAGGCAGGCGGCCCCGTCCTCGACGGTCGCCCGTACCCACACGGTGCCGTCGCCCGGAGTGTGCCTGATGGCGTTGTCCACCAGGTTGCGCAGGGCCCTGGACAGCTCAGCCGCGTCCGCCTGTACCGGGACGACCCGGTCAGCCTCGGCCGCGAGCCGTACGCCCTTCGCCCTGGCCAGCGGCTCGGCCCCGGCCAGCGCGTCGGCGACCAGGTCGCCGAGACCGATCCGCCGCCGGGACAGCCGCAGGGCGCCCGCGTGGATCCTGGACAGCTCGAACAGGTCTCCGACCATGCCCGCCAGCCTGTCCACCTCAAGGCGGATCTGGGTGTGGTAGCGGCTCACGGTCTCCGGGTCGGCGACGACGCCGTCCTCAAGGGCCTCGGCCATGGCGCGCATGCCCGCCAGCGGGGTGCGCAGGTCGTGACTGACCCAGGCGACCAGCTCTCGGCGGGAACTCTCCAGTGCGCGCTCGCGCTCGTGACCGAGACGCAGGCGCTCGTAGGCCTCCTCCAGAGTCCTGGCGATGGTGTCGAGCTCCGCGGGCAGGCCGCGCGGCGGAGTGAACTCCCCCGTCGGCGGTACGGCGTGCACGGCGTCGACGAGCCTGCGGCTGGCCGCGACGACCCGGCGGGCGAGCACCGTCGCCACACCGAGACCGACCAGGCCGCCGACCGCGACCACGCTGAGCACGATGTCCCGCGGAGTGCCTTCGATGATCATTTTAAGGGTGATGGCCACCACGCCGCCGACCGTCGCGACCACGGTCACCACGGCGACGACCGCGAGCATCACCCCGATCGACCGCTCGCGCAGCAGCCACATCGTGCCGAGCCCGGTCAGCGCGACCAGGAGGCCGAGCCCGGCGGTCACGGCGACGATCTCCAGAATCTCGGGGATCACGGCGCGTCCATGGGCTCGTAGCGGTATCCGACGCCCCACACCGTGACGATGCGCCTGGGGACGGTCGGATCGGGCTCGATCTTCTCCCTGAGCCTGCGAACGTGGACGGTCACCGTCGAGGAATCGCCGAAGGACCAGCCCCAGACCTGGTCGAGCAGGGCGGAGCGGCTGAAGGCCTGGCGGGGGTTGCGCATCAGATGGGCCAGGAGGTCGAACTCCCGGGCGGTCAGCATGACCTCCTCCTCGCCGAGCCGTACCTCGTGGGCGCCGACGTCGACCGCCAGATCTCCGTCCCTGAGGACGCCGGTACCCGCGGGCACGGAGCCGCCGCGCGCCCGCCGCAGCACGGACTGCACCCGCAGCGCCAGCTCCCTGGGACTGAAAGGTTTGGTGACGTAGTCGTCGGCGCCGGTCTCCAGGCCGACGACCCTGTCGATCTCCTCGCCCAGCGCGGTCAGCATGATGACGGGGACCGGCCAGCGTTCCCTGAGCTTCCTGCAGACCTGGAGCCCGTCCATCTTGGGCAGCATCAGGTCGAGCACGAGCAGGTCCGGTGGGCTGGACAGGGCCCGTCTGAGCGCCTCCGCGCCGTCTCCGACGCATTCGACCAGGTGCCCGTCGCGCTCCAGGTAACGGGTCACGACCTCGGCAACCGTCGGGTCGTCCTCGACCACCAGAATCCGCGCGCTCATGGTTCCACGGTAGGCCTGTCCACCGCCGTTGCCACCCTCTGTCACCACTCCGTAAGAACGAGATCGTTACGGATCTCGCGCACATCCGGTTCTCCCGGGACGTACGGTTGCTGACATGGTTCGTACCGTCTTGGGCGTCGTAGGCGCCATCCTCGCGCTCTACGTGGTTTTCGGGCTCGTGCTGCCCGCGCTGTTCGGGCTGCTGAAGTTCGTCTTCGTGCTGGGGATCGTGGCCCTCATCGTCGTCGCCGCGATCACGATCGTGAGCAAGTCCTCCAAGTGACCGCACTGCTCGCCGTCCAGACGTTGTTCGCCTGGATGTTCGACGGTGGCGGCGGCGCCGTCGCGGCGACCGCCGTCATCGGCCTCGGCGTGCTCCTGCTCGCCTGGGCGCTGCGCGGGGTGCCCCGGGCCTCAGAGGCGAGCGGGCCCTCGGCGCTGTCCGGACGGGAGCGGTCCCGGCGGATCGTGTTCGTCCGCCAGCGCGACCCCGACCGGGCGGGGCGGTCACGGCCGAGAGCACCATCCGCGGGCCCGGCGCCCGCGTAGGACGTCCCGAGCGCGGGCGCCTTCTGCACTGTTTCTCATTTCAGTCAGAAGGGCTCTCCCATGTTCGACTCCGTCATCGAGTTCACCGCAGATCTGATCACCGCGCTCGCCCAGCCGCTCGGCTCGACCGCGGCGGCGATCGTCATCTTCACCATCGGCGTCCGGCTGCTGCTCCTGCCGCTCAGTGTGATGCAGGCCAGGGGCGCGCGGACGCAGGCCAGGCTCGCGCCGAGGGTCGGGGAGCTGCGTAAGCGGCACGGCCGCGACCCCGAACGGCTGCGCAGCGAGTTGGTCTCGCTCTACACCCGGGAGGGCGCCTCACCGCTGGGCGGCATCCTGCCCGGCCTGGCGCAGGTACCGTTCTTCATGGTCGCGTATCGGGTCTTCGTTTCCTCGACGATCGCCGGTCACGCGAACGCGCTCCTCACCCACGGGTTGTTCGGCGTGCCGCTCGGACAGCAGTTCGCGAGCACGGTGGCCGGATTCGGCCTGCTCAGCGGGCCGACCCTGGTCTTCGCCTGCCTCTTCCTGCTGCTGCTCGCGGTGGCCCTGGTGACCTCGAGGCGGATACGGCAGACGATGGGCGACGAGGTGCAGCCGCAGGTGCTGCGCGGGGTGATGCCGCTGCTGCCGTTCACGACGATCCTGGCTGCCGCCGTACTGCCGCTCGCGGCCGGGATCTATCTGCTGGTCACCACGGCGTGGACGGCGGGAGAGAGGGCCGTGCTGTACCGTCCCGCGCTCGCGGGGCGGTAACCGAGAGGCCCGCCTCCTCGGCGCTCACGGAGCGTGAGGGCCGGCGGCCAGGCGCCGGTGAGGTCGGCGCTCCGGGCAAAGGAATGTCTTTCGAGGTCAGCAGGTCGCGTCCCGCCTCATCGGGTGAGGCGGGACGCGTCCTATCCACATTCTCGTAGCACAGGCTCGGGGACGGAAACCTGGCCGTTACTCACGGTTCCCACGGTCGTAACCACCGCCCAGACCGTGGTGACCTCTCCTTCGTGCCTGACCCCCCAGCTCGTGGCCAGATACTCGACGATACCGAGCCCTCTGCCCCCCAGAGAGGAGAGCGTCGGGCGCCCCGCTCGCGGCTCGGTGGCGGCACCGCCGTCACTCACCGCTACTTCAACGTGCTCGTCGGTCCAGCGCCACGCCACTCTGATCTGACCGGACGGCAACGGATGCGCGTGCCGAAGCGCATTGCTCAGCAACTCGCTCACCACGAGGACCGCGTCATCTATAGCGGTCTCGTAGACCCCCCATTCCTGCAGGTCAGAGCAGAGGCGTTGGCGTGCGACAGCGACGCTGGACGGTGCATACGGCAACAACACGACGCTCGACGCACTCACCTCCCCGTATCCCTGTTCCCCCTGAGGAACACACCCCAGTACGACCGAAATGCCCCGTTAGATGGTCTTAGAAACCGAGCGCCAATTACAGCTTGTGCACATTCGACAATAGATCAGCTCATCCGTTACCGGCTCGTTACCGGATCGGCGTGTCGGTCAGGTAAGGGCGCCCGGCGTGTCGGCAATACGCAGCGCCAGCCGCATCCGGGTGCCGCCCCCGGGACGGGGATGCGCGGAGACCTCTCCCCCTTGGGCGCGGGCCAGGCTGCGGACGATGTACAACCCGAGACCGACTCCGCCGAATCGGCGACGGTCTCCGCTGTCGACCTGGACGAAGCGTTCGAAGATCCGCTCCCGGCTCGCGGGCGCTATGCCCACACCCTCATCGTCCACTACCACCACCACCCAGTCACCGTCCGCCCAAGCCTCGACCCTGATCAGGCCACCGTCCGGCGAATATTTGAATGCGTTCTCCAACAGCTGGCCCAGCACGATATCGGTGGCTATCGCATCACCAGAGACCGGGGGCAGGTTTTCAGGGACATTGACCTCAACTCTATGCACATCGGACAGAACCGGCAGGCCGAGCGTGGCGGCCCTGAGTAGTTCACCGAGGTCGATGCCCTCGATCCTGAGCGTGAGCTCCCCCGCCCCCGCGCGGGAGCCGAGCAGCAGATTGTCCATGAGCTTGCCGAGTGAGTGCGCCCGCTCGGCGATGATGTGCACCGCAGAGCGGCGCTCCGCATCGGTCATGCCGTCCCAGCGCGCGGCGAGGGTGCCCGCGAACCCCTGGACCACGGTGATCGGAGTGCGCAGCTCATGGCTGGTCGTGGCGAGGAAGAGGTCCTTGGCCTCCTCAAGCTCCTTGGCCCTGGTGACGTCGCGGAAGTCGACCACGATCTCGCCCGTCTCGACGATCTCCGCGCAGAGCACATCCAGCCAGGCGCCCGAGGAAAGCTGGAGGGTGAGCTTGTCGCCCGGCTCGGGGAGCTCGAACGGCGGCGGCCCACCGATCACCTCCGCCGCGTCGAAACCGGTCAGCTCGGTCGCCGCCGGGTTCCACTGGATGACCCTGCCCCGGCGGTCGAGGACGGCGATGCCGTCGGCGCTGGCGTCGAAAACCGCCCGCTGGTGGGCGCGCTGCCGTACGACCTCCTGGTAGGCCATGGCGTTGCCGACGGCGATCCCGGCGTGCCCGGCGAGCAGTTCGAGCAGCTCAAGCTCGACGTGGCCCGCCTTGTGCTTGGCGAACAGGGCATACAGCGCGCCGTACGGCCTGCCACCCGCCATCGCGAGGCCAAGCGCGATGGAGTGCAGGCCGGGAAGCTGCGACCAGATCAGCTCGTCGAGGCGAGCCTGGTCCCCGGTCTCCAGCATCACGGTCCTGCCGGTGCGCAACAGCTTGCCGACCAGGCTGGTGCGCATGTGGGCGGTCGAGTCGCGCAGCGACTCGGGCAGCCGGTGGCTGGCCACGAGGCGGAGCGTGTCGCCCTCGATGAGCACGAACCCGCCCGCGTCGGCCCCGGTCAGCTCGGTGAGGCTGGCCGCGATCCGGTCGAGCACCGCGGGCAGCTCCCGCTCGGCGTTGATGTCGGCGACCACGTCGGTGAGCCTGCGCACGAGCCGCGCCCTGCGAACGACCCTGTCCTGGGCGCTCTCGTCGTCCTGGGCCAGGTGGTAGACGCTGACGTAGCCGAGCAGCACCCCCGCCTCCGAGCGCAGCGCGCTGGTGTCGACCCGCACGTCGAGCAGGCTGCCGTCCCTGCGGAAGCGCTTGGTCCGCAGCGAGACCTGGCCTCCGGTGCGGACCCGTTCGAGGACCGCGTTGTGCTCGGCCGTCAGCTCCTCGGGCACCACCGGGGCCCTGCGCCCGAGCATCTCCTCCGCGAACCAGCCGAAGAGGCGTTCCGCGGCCGGATTCCACGCCAGGACCGCCTGATCGCGGTCCAGGGCGACTATCGCATTGGGCGCACCGGCGACGACCGCGCGGCCGATGCCCTCGTCACTTTCGGCCCTGTCGTCACCCACACGTCCATAGTGCCGTGTCAACTGGCCTGATCTTGGCACTTCGTCCGCATGTGCTGACACTCGTTGGGAGGATCCGTCCGATACGCTGCGGTCACCACACGCCTGGATACGGAAGGGTGGGGGCATGTCATCCGGCGACCTCGACGCACTGCTACGGGTGACCTCGCCCACCTACGTAGGAAGCACCCATCCGGACGTCGCGTTCGGCACCCTCGAGGGCCCCGTGGGACGGCTGACGCTCGCGGTCACGCACCGGGGCGTGGTCGCGTGCAGCTACGAGGACGAGAACGTCGTCTTCGAACGCGTCAGCAGGGCGATCGGCTCGTTCATCGGCCCGGACCCCAGGCGGCTCGACCCGGTCCGCAGGGAGCTTGACGCGTACTTCTCCGGCAGGCTTCGCACCTTCACCATCACCATCGACCTGCAGCTCGCGACCTCGTTCGCCAGGACCGTGCTGCAGATGATGCTGGCCGTACCGTACGGGACGGTGACGACCTACCGCGAGATCGCCGAGCGGATCGGCAGACCGAGGGCGCTGCGCGCGGTCGGCAACGCCCTGGGGAGCAACCCGGTCTGCGTGATCGTGCCCTGTCACCGGGTGGTCGAGAGTGAGGCCGTCCTCGGTGGTTATGCGGGAGGCCCGACGGCGAAGGAACGGCTGCTGCGCGTGGAAAGCGCCGTCAGAAGCTAGCAGCGCTGATTGCGACGCCTGGCGGCGTCGCGGGCTTGGGCGCCCCAGTGCCGGTGTCTTCCCTGCTGATTGCGACGCCTGGCGGCGTCGCGGGCTTGGGCGCCCCAGTGCCGGTGCGCCTCCATCGCGAGGCGGCAGAACCGCTCGACCTCCCAGGAGAACTGCTC
>NZ_JBFBCE010000044.1:0-75829 GCF_040689595.1 Streptosporangium sp. NPDC051023
GTGACCGACAGCGGGTTCCACTCGGCGATGGCGCCGAGCCACGCGGGCATCGTGCCGGGGTCGACGAAGACGCTGGACAGGAACCCGGCGGGCCAGACCAGGATCTGGACGGCCGTGACCGACTCCGGTCCCTTGACGGCGAGGCCCGCGAAGACCCCCACCCAGAGCAGGGCGAAGCGCAGCAGGAGCAGCAGGCCGACGGCGGCGAGGGCGGAGGCGAGCCCGGCGTGCGCGCGCCAGCCGAGCGCGAGCCCGGTGACGACCATGACGGCCAGGCCGACGACCGAGTTGAGCATGTCGGCGACGCAGCGGCCCGCCACGACGGCCAGGGGACTCATCGGCATCGAGCGGAACCGGTCGGTGACCCCTCTGGCGGCGTCGGTCGTCACCGCCATCATGGTGCCCTCAAGCCCGAAGAACATCGCCATGGCGAACATCCCCGGCATCAGGAAGTCGAAGTATCCGCCGCCGGGCACGCTGATCGCGCCCCCGAACAGCCCGCCGAACATCAGCACGATCATGACGGGGAAGACCCATCCGACGATGACCGTGCCGGGCCGCAGCGCCCAGTGCTGCAGGTCGCGTCTGGTGATCGTCCAGGTGTCCGCGAGCGCCCAGCCGAGCGCGGACAGGGGCGAGCCCGCGGGAAGAGGGGTGGTGGTCGTCAAGGGGTCGCCTCCATGCGTACGTGCCCCGGGCCGAGGGCGTCTTCCACGGCCTGCTCCGGGGGGCCGGGTTCCCGTACGGCCCGCCCCCGGCCGTCGGCGGCCGGCACGGCCGGGCCGACGGTGTCTCCGGTGTCTCCGGTGAGCCGGAGGAAGACCTCGTCGAGCGTCGGGCGGCGCAGCGTGATGTCCTCCGGTTCGACGCCCGCCTCGTTCAGCGCGGTCACCAGCTCGACCAGGGCGCGGGTGCGCTCGGCGACGGGGACGCTGACCTTACGGGCGGCCTCGTCGGTGTGCGGCTCGCCCGAGGCGATCCTGGCCGCCACGGTTCTCGCGGTGTCCAGGTCCGCGGGGCCGGAGAGCACGACGTCGATCCAGTCGCCGCCGATCGCGGCCTTGAGCTCGTCGGGGGTGCCCTCGGCGACGACCCGGCCCGCCCTGAGCATCGAGACGCGGTCGGCCAGCCGGTCGGCCTCCTCCAAATACTGGGTGGTCAGCAGCACGGTCGTGCCGGACTCCGCCAGGTCGCGGATCGCCGCCCACACCTCAAGGCGGGCCGCGGGGTCCAGCCCCGTCGTCGGCTCGTCGACCAGCAGCACCGGCGGGGCCACGATCAGGCTCGCGGCGAGGTCGAGCCTGCGGCGCATGCCGCCCGAGTAGGTCCCGACCGGTCTCGTGCCGCTCTCAGACAGCGAGAAGCGCTCCAGTAACTCGTCCGCCCTGTTCCTGGCCACCGGGGCGGGCAGATGGTTCAGCCTCCCGAACATCACGAGGTTCTGCCGCCCGGTCAGCACCTCGTCGACCGCGGCGTACTGCCCCACAAGGCCGATGTGGCGGCGGACCTGCCGTGCCTGCGTCCTGACGTCGAACCCCGCCACGCTCGCCCGCCCCGCGTCGGGTTCGAGCAGTGTGGACAGGATTCGCACCGCCGTGGTCTTTCCCGCTCCGTTCGGGCCGAGCAGCCCGCGCACCGATCCCGCCCGGACCTGGAGGTCGAACCCGTTCAGCCCCGTCCCCTCGGGAGTCTTCGGGTAGCTCTTGCGCACGTCCTCCGCGCTGATCGTGATCTCGGCTTCTCTCATTTCCACCCCTTTCACGCACGTCCTCCCTGTACGGGCGGCCCCCGTCACTCAGGGCCGTCCCGTTCCACAGGTTCCGTACGGCGTACCGTACACCGTACTGAATGACTATGATGGGGTCAACGCCGAGGGTTTGGAGATTGTTCCGTGAGCGGAAGAAAGGGTGCCGACGCCGATCCCGCGCGTAGCCTGGCCCTGCTGTGGGGGGCGCACGGCAAGCCCGGCAGGTCCGGGCTGACCATCCGGTCGATCGTCACCGCCGCCATCGAGCTGGCCGACGCGGAGGGGCTCGAGGCCGTCTCCATGCGTCAGGTGGCCGAGCGGCTGGGGGTCGGCACCATGTCCCTCTACACCCACGTGCCGGGCAAGGGGGAGCTGGTCGACCTGATGGTCGACACCGCGTTCGGGCGGCTCTACGACGACGTGGACGCGCCGTCCTCGCGGCCGGGAGGCTGGCGGGAGGCGCTGGAGTTCGTCGCCGCGCGCAACTGGGAGATCTACCGGCGGCACCCCTGGATGCTGCACGTCGTCGGAGGTCGCTCCGTCCTGGGGCCGAACGCCTCGCTCAAGTACGAGGCCGAACTGCGTCCCCTCGACGGTGTCGGGCTGTCCGACCTGGAGATGGACTCCGTCCTCGCCCTGATCCTGACCCACGTCGAGGGCGTCGCCAGGCTCCAGACGAACATGGCGCAGATTCAGCGGGACAGTGGGATGACCGACGCCGAATGGTGGACGGTCAACGCGCCGCTGCTCGACAAGGTCATGGACGGGAGCAGGTTCCCCGTCGCCTCTCGCGTCGGTCAGGCGGCGGGGGAGGCGCACCAGGCGCTCGCCGACCCGGAACAGGCCTTCGCCTTCGGCCTCGAACGCATCCTCGACGGCGTCGCGGCCCTGATCACCAGAAGATCGGAAGCCTGATCGCCGCGGTCACTGATTCGCGGGCGGTCTCGTCCACGGGGCCGCTGCGGAACGGGAGACGAAACGGGACGGTGAACTGAAAAACCGCTCCCGCCGATCCTGAGAATCGGCGGAAGCGGAAGAGCGCCGCGCACGCCTGCGCGGTGGTTCTCGGAGAGCCTCGCGGGCCGTCCGATCTAGCGCTGGGGGGCGCGGATGCCGCGGAACTCCCAGTCGCCGCCGAAGGTGGTGGAGATGACCTCTTCGGACTCCGTCGGCTGGGCGCCGCAGTCGTCGCGGATCGGGGCGGGGCCGGTGACGATGTGGTTGGTCAGGGTGCCCAGGCCCTCGACCTCGACCTCGACCACGTCGCCGGGCTGGACCGGGCGGGAGTTGGCCGGGGTGCCCGACAGCAGGACGTCGCCGGGGTAGAGGGTGATGGTGCGGGCGATGTCGGCGACGAGATAGTGCATGTCCCACTCCATCTCGTCGGTGGAGCCGTCCTGGGCGACCTGGCCGTTGACCAGGGTGCGCAGCCGCTTGCCGTGGAAGTCCCAGTCGGTGACCAGACCGGGGCCCAGCGGGCACAGGGTGTCCGACCCCTTGACGCGCAGCATGGACCCGGCGTCGGTGTCGCGGAAGTCGTGCAGGCCGTAGTCGTTGCCGATGGTGTAGCCGGCGATGTAGTCACCCGCCTCCGCGGGGGAGATGTTGCGCGCGGTACGGCCGATGACGATGGCGACCTCGCCCTCGTAGTTGAGGTACTTGCACCGCTCGGGGCGGACGATCGCGCCCTTGTGGCCGTTGAGGGCGGAGGTGGGCTTGTGGAAGTAGGTCGGCGCGTCCGGCAGCGAGGTCATGAACTCCTCGACCCGGCTGCGGTGGTTGAGGTGCACCGCGATGACCTTGGAGGGGACGGACGGGGGCAGGTGCACGGCGTCGTCGACGCCGACGACGCGGCCGTCGGCGCTGACGAGCTCGTCACCCTCACGGCGCACCTGGGTGGCGGCGCCGTCGAGCAGGATCCTGCGGTACTCGGGCATCAACGGCCCCTTCCATGTGAAATCGCGAACGAAATAGCGAGCAACAACAGATCAGACAGAAACCCAACGGCCGCGAGGCGGCCGAGCAGCACCGGACCCCGGACTCCGGCGGGGACGCCGGTGTCCGGGGTCGAGTGGAGACGACCAGCCGAGACAAGCGCAGCCGTCATCAGAAGATATCCGAACGCGCAGTTCAGGACGGGTAGGGATAGGGATAGGGGTCGTTGGAGGAATCGGTGCGGTGCGGGGCGGGGAACCCGCCCTCCGGCCGGTCGAACCACAGATGGACCTGGCCGGTACCGACCGAGTTCTCGTACTCGCCGTACTGGCGGCCGGGCACGGTGCAGTCGCCCTCGCCCAGCGCGCCGATCATCATCAGGTAGTGGCCGAAGCGGGCCTCGGGCTTGACCTTGGCGAACTGGTCCATGGTGTCCAGCACCCGGGCGTGGTCACCGGCCTTGAACCAGTCGATCCGCTCGTAGTCGGCGGCGCGGGCGGCGTCGTTGATGATGTGCTCGGGGCCGGAGGCCTCATGAGCGCGCAGGTGGCGCAGCGGCCAGAAGGTGTGCGACAGCGCGCCGGAGGCGATCAGCAGCACCTTGCGGTCGGATTCGGCGATCGCGTCGCCCAGGGCGCGGCCCAGCCGCAGGTGGTCCTCGGCGTCGCCGGTCTGGCACACCCCGATGCTGACCCAGCGTTTGCCGGGCACGCCCAGGTGGGTCCACAGGTTGATGGTGGCGTAGTAGATCGGCAGGTACGGGTCCTCGATCGCGGTGATCCAGGTGGCGTGCTCGCCCGCCTTGGCGGCGATGGCGCGGGACAGCTCCTGGTCGCCGGGGAAGTCGTACGGCATGCGGCACATGCCGCGGGGCAGTTCCTCGGAGGTGAACAGCCCGGCCCGGTGCTGCTGGGCGGCCACGACGAACTCCACCGTGGTGGCCCAGTGGGAGTCCAGCACGACCACGGTGTCGTAGTCGACGGTGTCGAAGACGTCTTTGCGTAGCTGCTGCAGGCCGGTGACCAGGGTGATCTCCTGGCCGTTGTTGAGCTCGCGGCGGGTGTGCTCGGGCAGCACGATGGTGGGGACGTGGGCCAGCAGGCCCGCTCCGGTTACTTGGCCCATGGTGCGCTCACCGTGTTCTTCAGGTCGCAGTAGAAATCGAAGCTCCAGGTGCCGCCTTCGCGGCCGACGCCGGACTCGCGGGAGCCGCCGAAGGGGGCCTGCAGGTCGCGGACGAAGAAGCAGTTGACCCAGACGGTTCCGGCCACCAGCTGGCCGCTGACCCGCTCGGCACGCTCGGCGTCACCGGTGACGAGGGTGGCGGCCAGGCCGAAGCGGGTGGAGTTGGCCAGCGTCACGGCCTCGTCCTCGCCGGTGAAGGTCTGCAGGGTCAGGACCGGCCCGAAGACCTCCTCGTTGACGATCTCGCTGTCGGGGGCCGCGTCGGTGATGAGGGTGGGGCGGTAGTACAGGCCACCCAGGTCGGTGTTGGGGCCGCCGCCGATCAGCGCGCTGGCGCCGTCGGCCAGGGCGCGCTGCACGAAGCCGTCGATGCGGTCCAGGTGGACGGGGTGGATGTTGGGGCCCAGATCGGTTTCCAGGTCGCGGGGGTCGCCCTGCTTCAGGGCGGCGGCGCGCTTGACGAAGCGGGCGGTGAACTCCTCGGCGACGGAGTCCTCGACCAGCAGGCGGGTGCCGGCCAGGCAGACCTGGCCCGCGTTGTCGTACTGCTCGACGGCCAGGGTGACGGCCAGGTCCAGGTCGGCGTCGGCGAAGACGATCAGCGGGGACTTGCCGCCCAGCTCCAGCGACAGCGGGGTGAGGTTGGCCGCGGCGGCGCCGGCGATGTGGCGGGCGGTGGGGACCGAGCCGGTGAAGCTGATGCGGCGCACGCGGGGGTCGGCGACCAGGGCGGCGCCGGCCTCGGCACCGTAGCCCTGCACGACGTTGAACACCCCGGCGGGCAGGCCGGCCTCGGCGGTGATGTCGGCCAGCAGAGAGGCGGTCAGCGGGGTCCACTCGGCGGGCTTGAGGACCACGGTGTTGCCCGCGGCCAGGGCCGGGGCGATCTTCCAGGTGGCCAGCATCAGCGGGGCGTTCCACGGGGTGATCAGCGCGCAGACGCCTGCGGGGTCCCAGCTGACGTGGTTGGTGTGGCCGCGGGTCTCGAAGTCGTCGTGGCCCAGCTTGAGGAGCCAGTCGGCGAAGAAGCGGAAGTTGTGGGCCACCCGGGGCATCACGCCGCGCAGGTGGGAGCGCAGCAGCGCGCCGTTGTCGGTGGTCTCCACGATCGCCAGGTCGTTCAGGCGGGCCTCGACGCCGTCGGCGATGGCGTGCAGCAGCCGGGCGCGCTCTTCGCGGCTGGTGGCGGCCCAGGCGGGGAAGGCGGCGGCCGCGGCGCTGACGGCGGCGTCGACTTCGGTGGCGCCGCCGCGGGCGATGCGGGCGATGATCTGGCCGTCGATGGGGGAGACATCGTCGAACGTGGTGGGTGAGGTGACCCGTTGGCCGCCGATCCAGTGATCGCCGTTGACGGGGACGCCGGCGACTGTGGTCATCCGCTTCTCCTAATCGTTTGACTCCAAACAACCTAGGGTGCACCGTGATGACCGGTCAAGACCCAGGGGAACCTCTAGGGTACCGTTTGGCTTCAAATGAACCTCCGTGGGAGTCCGAAGGAGTCCGGGATGTCTCGACGCCCGCTGATCGCGATCCCGTCGCGTTTCGCCGCCAGCACATCCGCGTTGCGTTACGCGGCCGT
This sequence comes from Streptosporangium sp. NPDC051023, assembly GCF_040689595.1. Taxonomy (NCBI): domain Bacteria; kingdom Bacillati; phylum Actinomycetota; class Actinomycetes; order Streptosporangiales; family Streptosporangiaceae; genus Streptosporangium; species Streptosporangium sp. NPDC051023. Next base: position 6,447 of record NZ_JBFBCE010000044.1, read on the forward strand.
GGTCACCGCCCGGGCGCTGGCCGACGCGGTGTACCGGGCGGGAGGGGAACCGCTGCTGATGCATCCGGTCGACGCCGGGCAGGCCGCCGAGCGGCTGGCGGTGGCCGGTGGGCTGCTGCTGCCCGGCGGCGGGGACCTGTCGCCGGAGGCCTACGGTGAGGCGGTGGCGCACGAGGCGGTCTACGACGTCGACGCGGAGCAGGACGCCTTCGACCTGGCCGCGGCCCGGTACGCGCTGACGGCCGGAGTGCCGACGCTGGCGATCTGCCGGGGGCTGCAGGTGGTCAACGTGCTGCGCGGCGGCCGGTTGCGCCAGCACATGGAGGTCGATCACCGGCACGTGGTGCATCCGGTGGAGGTACGGCCTGGCTCGTTGCTGGCCGGGATCGCCCAGACCGACAAGATCACGGCGTCGTGCTACCACCACCAGTGCGTGTCGGAGCTGGGCGACGGGCTGGTCGCGGCGGCGCATGCCGCGGACGGGACCGTCGAGGCCGCCGAGCTGACCGGGGCGCCGGGCTGGTTCGTCGGGGTGCAGTGGCATCCGGAGGACACCGCCGCGACCGACCCGGTCAACCAGCGCCTCTTCGACGCCCTGGTCGACGCCTCTCGGTGATGATCGCCGACGAGGCACAACTCCTTGACGTCGGCGGGGACGCTCCCACGGCACTCCCGCCGGCGAAGGATCAGGCGGCATCGTGGACCGACGGCTCGGTGACCACGACGGCTTCTGCCCGTTTCGACGGCGTCGGCAATTCCTTCAACCGTATCGTTGAACCTTCCCTGTAAACTTTGACGCGTTTTCAGGGCGACCGCCGGGTCATAACCTTCAATAATTGGAGGAAGTCCCATGTCCGGTGACCGGCTTCGGCCGATCGACTTGGCGCGTGAGCACGGCCTGTCGACACAGGCGATACGAAACTACGAGGAAGCCGGCATCCTCCCGCCTGCGGACCGCACCCCTCACGGCTACCGGACCTATACCCGTCTCCACGCGCGGGCTCTGCGCGCGTTCATCGCCCTGATCCCGGCTCACGGCCACCAGACGGCGACGTCGATCATGCAGGCGGTGAACCAGAACCTGGTCGAGGACGCCCTGAAGCTGATCGACGAGAGCCATGCCCAGCTCCTCGACGACCGCCGGACCCTCTCGGCCGTTGAGAAGGCACTCCGCGACCTGGTGGCGTCAGGATCGCCAGGCCCTCCCGAGCCCGGCGTCACGTTCGTCGGGCCGCTGGCCGGAAAACTCGGGATCCGACCGGCGACCCTCCGCAAATGGGAGCGGGCCGGGCTGATCCGTCCGCGACGGGATCCCCGAACCGGTTATCGCGTCTACACCCCGGCTGACGTACGGGACGCCCAACTGGCTCACCAGCTCAGACGCGGTGGATACCTGTTGGAGCAGATCTCCCCGCTGCTCGAGCAGATACGGGCGGCCGGAGGACTGGCGCCTCTGGAAGCCACGTTGCGCGACTGGCGCAGCAGGCTGTCCGCCCGCGGCCGCTCAATGTTGGCCGGCGCGGCCGAGCTCGACGCCTATCTGATCCTGCGTGGCGCTCCTTACCCGGAGGACACGCCGGACCAGGCGCCACCGGCGCGCGGGGGCTGATGATCACCGTTGGCCGGCGCGGGCCGATAGGCGAAGGGGGCTATTCGGCGCGGCGGCGGCCACCGCGGCGTGGGGGAACCGGGGTCTGCTTGCGCAGGGTCTTGCGGCGTTCCTCGCCGTGTTCTTCCAGGTGGGTGACGATCCGGCGGAGGGTCTGGGCCAGATGGAGGGCCTCGTCGGCCTCCAGGGCGCCGACCACGAACGCCTCCTCGTCGTTGAAGGCGGGAAACAGCCGTTCCATCAGCGCCTGGCCCTCGGGGGTCAGGCGCAGCAGGGCGAGGCGGCCGTCGTCGGGGTGCTGGCTGCGCCGGGCCAGGCCACGTGATTCCAGGGTTTTGATGATGCCGGTCAGGGTGCCCTTGGAGATGCCCGCCTCGGCGGCCGCGTGCCGGGTCTCGATCTCCTCCCAGATCCACACCACCCACAGCACGACGAACGCGCTCCAGGTCAGATCGGCGACGCGGAGGGCGGAGTTCTCCAGATGCTGGCGTACGGCGGTGGCCGCGCGGTGCAGGTTGGAGACGGCAGCCAGTGCCTCGCGTCGGATCGGGATGGTCCCGAGGCGGCGGTTGACCGCTTCCTCGGTCTCCGTCAATGAATAGTGCGCGGGCACACGGACTCCTTCGATGTCGAGCGGTAGAAGACTCTCGCGGGAGAGCCGGCCTGGGCGAGCAGGTCCTTACGCCATCTTCGTGCGTATGGGTGTGATTCTCCCCACACGGAGTGCACGATTCGCGGTGGCGTCTCGCTCCCCCTGGCCTGCTCGGGGGCGCCGGGCGGCGAGGGGAGCGCTCTCCTTCTCCCATCCCAGCGGAAGATCGCCGTGCTCGTCAACGGGCCGTTCCCCGCCGATGGCCGGGCCGTCGCACGTGGGCGGGGCCGGTGCCGGACACGGAAGGGCCCGTACGGCGGTCGCGACCGCCGTACGGGCCCTGCACACCTGACGCCTGCCCGCTGCCGGGTCTTCCCCGGAGGTCAGGAGGCGCCGGAGCCGCCGGACTGCAGCAGGGTGCCGCCGTTCCAGACGACCCCGACCTGCTGGTAGTAGCCGCCGATGATCTCATCGACGCGCAGGGCGGCGAGTTCCTCGGTCGGGGCGTCGAACAGCTCAAGCTCGGCGTCGCCCTTCCAGGCCTGGCCGCCCTCGAAGGACTGCCCGGCGCTGGAGACCAGCTCGTCCAGGGCCAGGCCGCCGCCCAGCTCGATGGAGGGCAGCCACCGGTTGTGGGCCATCGGGTGGCCGTTGACGAAGCCGTTGGTCTGGCTGGGCTCGCGCAGCTGGACCACGGTCTGGGCCAGGCGCCGGTCGGCGGCGGCCAGGGTCGCGCCGAACGTGCCGCCCTCGCCGATCCGGGGCGCGGCCTGGCCGTACGGGTAGGGGCGGGTCTGGTGGATCGAGCCGAGCTTCTTGGGGTAGCCCTGGTGGATGCCGCGGACGATCGCGAAGTCCTTGTCGACCCAGATGTAGACGCAGCGGGAGAAGGTCTTGCCCTGGTAGGCGCAGCGCACCACCACGAAGCACTCCTTGTACTGCGAGCGCACCGGGTCCAGGAGCTCCTCCTTGCTGCCGGAGCAGGACTGCCAGTCCGCCCAGATGATCGCGACCGCGCCGGGGTCCTCCTCGGCCAGGGTCAGCGGCTCGGGCAGCAGCTCGGCGACCCGGGCCGGGTCGGTGCGATACTCGACGGTGAGCAGGTCACCGGAGTAGTACCACGGCGGGGCGGGGACCAGTGAGGAGCGACCGGTCGCCGTTTTGGGAGTGAAGAAGCCGCGCACCGTGGCCACGATGCCTCCTTGTCTAGGAACGTCTCGGGTCATTCAGACTGTTTGGGGCCATACGATATGCCTTGAAGTGCGAGATGTCACGATGGAGGCGATGGCCTTCTGCTGGGGAACCTTGTTCCCCGAGCGTTCGAGGCGTATGTTTTGCACCCAAACGAAGTGTCAGGACGAACCAAGGAGGCCCAGTGAGCGCGGAGTCCGTGGAACGGACCGTCGAGCGCCTGAGCGAACAGGGCATCGACATCGTCCGGGTCGGCTATCCCGACCTGATCGGCACCGAGCGTGGCAAGGACGTCCTGCTCGAACGCCTGCCCGACATCCTCCACGGCGGCGTCGCGTTCTGCCAGGCGGTCTACTACACCTCCCCCCAGGGCGACACCGTGCCCGTGCCCGGTGGCCTGGACCGCGGCCTGCCCGACGTCTCCATCCGCCCTGACCTGTCCACCCTGACCGAGCTCCCCTGGGAACCCGGCGTCGCCCACGTCCTCGGCGACGCCTACGACCCCGAGACCGGCCACCCCTTCCTCGAATCCCCCCGCGGGGTCCTGCGCGCCGCCGCCACCCGCCTGGCCGACCTCGGCCTGACCGCGATCGCCGGCCCCGAACTCGAGTACTACCTCCTCGAACCCGACCCCGCCGCCCCCACCGGCTGGAAACGCTACGACGACGCCCTGGGCAACGTCTACGTCACCGGACGCAAGGGCGACCGTGGCTCACACGTCCTGCGCACCCTGCGCACCCTGCGCAAGCTCGACATCGGCGTCACCATGGGCAACCACGAGTTCTCCGGCGGCCAGTTCGAGATCAACCTGCACCACTCCGACGCCCTCAACGCCGCTGACCGCGCCTTCCGCTTCAAGAACGCCATCAAGGAACTCGCCCGGCACGACGGCCTGATGGCCACCTTCATGGCCAAGCCCTTCGACGACGAGGGCGGCTCGGGCTTCCACGTCCACCTGTCCTGCGTCGACGCCACCGGCCGCAACATCTTCGCCGCCACCCCCGGTGCCGATGAGGAGGGGGCCGCCTACGGGCTGTCGGCCACCGCGATGCACGCCATCGGCGGCGTCCTGGCCCACGCCCCGGCCCTGGCCGCGCTGCTCAACCCCACGATCAACTCCTACAAGCGCTTCGGTCCCGACACCCTGGCCCCCTGGCTCAACGACTGGGGACTGGACAACCGCAGCGCCATGCTGCGCATCCCGCCGGAGCGCGGTCCGGGCAGCCGCCTTGAGGTCCGCCTCGGCGACGCCTCGGCCAACCCCTACCTGGGCATCGCGGGCCTGCTGGCCGCGGTCTACCTCGGCATCCGCGACCGGATCCGGCCCCCGGCCCCGCTGGAGGGCTACGGCTACGACGCGGCCAAGGCGCCGGTCCTGCCGATGACACTGCCGGCCGCGCTGGATGCCTTCGAGGCCGACGCCGAACTGATCGAGGTCCTGGGCAAGGAGTTCGCCGCGGCGTATCTGGCCTACAAGCGCGACGAGGTCCAGCGCTTCTCCCGGACCGTCACCGACTGGGAGTTCCGCGAGTACGCCTACCACCTGTAGGACCTTTCCCGGTCGGCCTCGGGGCAGTCTGAGGCCGACCATGGCACCCCCGGCCGTGAGCCCGTGAAGGGGCGCGGCCGAGGGGTGGGCGGGTCAGGTCAGTCGTCGCCGAGAAGCACCGAGATGGCCCCCGACGGGCAGAGCCGTTCGGCTCGCTGTACGGCGGCCTGCCGCGCGGGTGGAGGCTCCGCGTCGAGGAGGACGACGGTTCCGTCCTCCTCGTCCTGGTCGAACACCTCCGGCACCGTGAGCGCGCACATACCCGCGCCGATGCACCGATGCCTGTCGGTCTGGACTTTCATCTGATCCTCCAGTCTGTATGGCGCAAAGCTTCGGCTGTGGACGATATCGACGCGCCTCCTACCATCTGACCGGGAGTGAGTGCACGCCGTAGATGGACATCGTGTCACGCATCGGCACCTCCTCCGCCGGCACGGCAAGGCGCAACTCGGGAAAACGATCGAACAGCATGGGGAAGGCGATTCGCATCTCCACCCGTGCGAGCTGCTGCCCGAGGCACTGGTGCACTCCGTGGCCGAAGCTGAGGTGGCCCCCGGCGGGCCGGGTGACGTCGAGGCGCTCGGGGTCGTCGAAGCGCGCGGGATCACGGTTGACGGCCGGAACGGAGATGGTCACGGCGTCGCCCGCCCTGATCAGCTCTCCTTCCAGCTCGACGTCCTCGAGGGCGGCACGCAGCGGGCCGAGGCGGATGATGCTGAGATAGCGCATCAGCTCCTCGACCGTGTTGTCGATCAGTGAGGGGTCGGCGCGCAGCGCGGCGAGCTGCTCCGGGTGTCGCAGCAGGGCGAAGGTGCCGAGGCCGAGCATGTTCGCGGTGGTCTCGTGTCCGGCGGCGAGCAGGATGAAGCCGATGTTGCCCAGCTCCTCGTCGGTCAGCTCGCCGCCCGAGACGAGCCCGCTGAGCAGGTCGTCGGTCGGCTCGGCCCGTTTGCGGGCGATGAGACCGATGAGGAACTCGGTGACCCCGGCGAACGTGGTCCGTATCTCCTCAAGGGTGGACTCGCGGTTGATGAGCACCGCCGTGGCCCGCTGGAACTCGGCGCGATCCGCGTAGGGGACGCCGAGCAGCTCGCAGATCACCAGCGAGGGGATCGGCAGCGCGAACTCCCGCACCAGGTCCTGCGTCGGCCCGGCCTTCTCCATCGCGTCCAGCCGTTCCGCGGTGATCTCCTCGATCCTGGGTTCCAGCTGCTTCATCCGGCGCACCGTGAACTGGGCGGTGAGCAGTTTCCGGTAGCGGGTGTGGTTCGGCGGGTCCATCCGGATGAACAGGCCGGGCTCGGCCGGACGCCGGCTCTCCTGCGCCAGCGGGTGGTCGACCGGGATCCGCAGCAGCTCGCGCCGGGAGCTGAAGCGCGGGTCGGCCAGCACCGCCCGCGCTGCCGCGTAGCCGGTCACCAGCCATCCGACGTGGCCGTCCGGGTAGGTCATGGGTGTGACGGGCCGCTCGTTCCGCAGCGAACGCAGCTGCTCGGGCGGGTTGAACTGATCGGGACGGCCGGTAGGGAAGACGATCGGCTCGGTCCGGAACTCTGACATCCCATGCTCCTTGGCATTGATGTGCTCCGTCATCCCCATAAAAATACATGTGATGTAAATTTGCAATAAGTGCATAAGATAATCACATGCACTAAGCTTCCTCCATGGGTGAGGTTCCCGGGCTGCGTGAACGCAAGAAGCTCCGTACCAGGCATGCTCTGATCGCGGAGGCGCTACGCCTCTTCCTGGAAAAGGGATACGAGCAGACGACCGTCTCCGAGATCGCCATGGCGGCCGACGTCTCGACACGGACGTTCTTCAGCTACTTCGCCAGCAAGGAGGAGGTGCTCCTGTACAACGCTCGGGAGAACCTCGACCGCACGTTGCGGGCGGTGGCCGAGCGCCGGAGCGACGAGAGCCCCGCCGACCTGCTGGCCCGCGCGGTCGGCCTGGTCTTCACGACCTTCGCCGAGGACGCGGAGGTGGCGCGGGAGCTCGCGTCGATCAACCAGCTGGTCATGAGCGTCCCCTCGCTCAGAGCCCAGGCGCTGCTGTTGCTGTTCGACACCCAGCGGCAGCTGGCCGACGCCCTGCACCGGGTCTGCCCCGATGAGCTGGACCTCATCGAGGCATCCGCCGCCGTCGGCGCGGTGATCGGCGCCGCCAAGCTCGCGGGCTTCGTCAGCCTCAAGCGTGGAGACTCCTCGGAGGAGATGGTCGAGGCCTGCAGGCGAGCCGCCGACATCGCGCTGGCCGGGGTGCGTGCCGTGACCATCCCCGAACCCTGACGTCTCACGGTCTTCGCCGCGAAGGGGACGGGGGTGCCCGCCTCGGACCCGCCGCCTCGCCGCCCGCCGTACGGCCTTTGCGGGGCGCCTCGGATTCGCGGGGCGTCTCGGAAAGGCAAGGGGGTCGGCTAACCGTGGTTTGGGCGTCTGCTGACCTGCCTGTTCCTACCGTTCTCGTAGCCGGCCACGACAAGCGCCGGAGGCGACCGGGGGCGGGCCATGCGGTGGCTGGAAGACGAACGACGGCGGCTCGCCGCGAGCGTGGTCCTGATCACCTCGGCGGCGTGCGTTCTGTCCGGCTGCGCGGGCATCCCCTCCGCGTCGCACGACCCGGCCGTCAACGCGGGCCCCGCCACCTCCTCCCCTTCCCCGGCGGAGGCGCAGGCAGGCTCGCGGCACGGCGCCCGCAAGGCTCACGGGACCGCCCCGGTCGATGTCTACGCCCACGACCGGCCCAGCATGCTCAGCCCGGTCGTGGAGAGGTTCCCCTCGCGGGTCTACGTGCCCAACAGCGAGAGCGACACCGTCAGCGTGATCGACCCGCGCACCTATCGAGTGATCCGCGAGTTCCCCGTTCACGGCAGGCCGCAGCACGTCGTCCCGTCGTGGGACCTGAAGACTCTGTGGGTCAACAACAACGACGGCAACACGCTCATCCCGATCAACCCGATGACCGGCAAACCCGGCAAGGCCGTTCCCGTCGACGACCCCTACAACCTGTACTTCACCCCGAACGGCCGTACCGCCCTGGTGATGGCTGAGCGGAACAACCGCCTCGATTTCCGTGACCCGCACACCATGCGGTTGCGGCACTCGCTCGACATGCCCTGCAGGGGGATCAACCACGGCGACTTCACCGTCGACGAGACCGTCTTCCTGGCCAGCTGTGAGTTCTCCGGCCAGCTCGTGGTCGTGGACGTGGCCGCGCGGAAGGTCCGTACCGTCATCGACCTGCTCAGCAGAGACGTGCCGCACACCGATGTGCGTAACCTCAAGGCGAGGCGGGACCCCCTTTCCCACGACTCCCAGGGCTCCGGCGACTCCCACGGCGCTCCCTCGCACGAGGCCCCTTCCCGGCGCGGGACGACACACGGGATGGCGCCCGGCACGGCACACGGGATGGCAGCCGGCATGACAGTCGGCACGGCGCATGGTGTGGCGCATGGTGTGGCGCACAGCATGGCACACGATATGACACACGGTGCCGTGGGGCACAGCAGCATGCCCCAGGACGTCAAGCTCTCTCCGGACGGCACCACCTTCTACGTCGCCGACATGGCCATGGGCGGGGTGTGGCTCGTCGACGCGAAGAAGTTCCGCGTCAGGCGCTTCGTCAGGACCGGCGCGGGCGCTCACGGGCTCTACGTCAGCCGTGACTCGCGGCTGCTGTACGTGTCCAACCGCGGTGAGGGATCCGTCTCCGTCATCTCCTTCGCCAGCCGCAGGCCCGTCGCGACCTGGCGCATCCCCGGTGGCGGCTCGCCGGACATGGGCGGCGTGTCCGCGGACGGGCGCCGTCTGTGGCTGTCCGGACGCTACAACGGGGTCGTCTACGTGTTCGACACCGGCAGCGGCCGTCTCATCCGCAAGATCCCCGTCGGTGCCGGTCCGCACGGGCTCGCCATCTATCCCCAGCCCGGACGCTACTCGCTCGGCCACACGGGGATCTTCCGATGAGGGACGACGACACCGGTGCCCCGGCGGCCGTCGGGCGGCGCCTCGTCCTCCGTCTCGGAGCCGCCGTCACCCTGGGGACCACGATCGCCTGCTCGCCACGGCAGGAGGAGGCAGGGCAGGCGGGATCGGGGAGAACGGCGGCGGGGGGCAGCGAGGAAGGCGCGGGGGGAACGGGCGCCGGGACACCCGCGCAGGCCGCTCGGCCCGCGCGGCCCGCTCGCGCGCGAGGCACCGCCCCGACGGCGTCGCGGCGGAACGTGCCTCCCGAGGTACGGAACGGCCCGCGGGACCGGCCGCTGGTCGCGCTGACGTTCCACGGCGCCGGTCCGGTACGGCTGGCGGAAGAGATCCTGGCGCAGGCGGAGCGGCACGGCGCGCGCCTGACGGTCCTGGCGGTCGGCGACTGGCTTGACCGGTATCCCGGGATCGCCCGCCGCGTCCTGTCCGGCGGCCATGACCTTGGCAACCACACCCAGCACCACCTGGACATCTCCGCCATGGACGAGAAGGCGGCGTACGCGGAGATCGCCCAGTGCGCCGCCAGGCTGCGCGAGCTCACCGGATCGATCGGCTCCTGGTTCAGGCCCTCCGCGGCCCGGCACGCGACGCCGCTGGTTCGCGGGCTCGCGGCCCGCGTGGGCTACCGGGCCTGCCTGTCCTACGACGTCGACTCCCAGGACCACACCGACCCGGGCTCCGCCACGGTCGTGGCCAACGTCCTGGACACCGTACGGCCAGGCTCGATCGTCAGCCTGCACCTCGGCCACACCGGCACGGCCGAGGCACTGCCGAAGATCCTCGACGGCCTGCGCACGCGCAGGCTGCGAGCCGTCACGGCCACCGAACTGCTCGCAGGCTGACCGGCCTCACCGCGGACCCGCCGGGTGGTCGCGGAGACGGCGAAAACGGAGGCGGGTGCTGTGAGTAATGACTTCTTTTCTCTTTGCTAGTTTCCGCCACTACCTTTCCGAGGTTTTGCTGGAGACAACCGACTGTCATGAGTCTTTTTGAATACAGAGTTCTTCATGTGCCGACTGACCGCCGGAGGCACTTGACCGCCGACAACTTTGTCGCGGTGATCGCCTGAAAGGTCTGTCGAGAGCCTCTGAAAGATCTCCGGGAGATCGCCATGGCCCGCTCACGTATCGTTTTCTCCCTCTCGCTCGTCGCGGCCATCGCACTGGTGGCACTGGTACTCGGAGTCGTGGGAGGCAGGGCGACCAGTACGGCCTCCCACGCGGCGGGCGGGGGCGCGGGCGGCGCGGCGAGCGGCAAGAAGATCGATGTGATCATCAAAGCGAGCGACTCCTCGTTCTGGCAGACGATGATCGCCGGGGCGAAACAGTCGGGCGGTGACTTCGGGCTCAAGGTGAGTACCTTCGGTCCCACCTCGGAGACGAACATCGACCAGCAGGTGCAGCTGGTCGAGAACTCCATCTCCCGGGGCGTCGACGGCCTGGTCATCGCACCCAACTCCTCCAGCGCGTTGAACTCGGCGATCGACCGCGCCCGCAAGGCGGGCGTCAAGGTCATCACCGTTGACAGCCGCGTCACCACTCCCTCTGAGGGGTTCATCGGCACCGACAACGTCAAGGCCGGGACCCAGGCGGGCAAGCGGATGTGCGAGCTGCTCAAGGCGCAGAACAAGACGAGCGGCAGCGTCATGATCGAGTCCTCGGTGGCCGGGATCCAGTCGCTGGTCGACCGGGACTCCGGGTTCAAGCTGGGGCTGGCGGCCAACTGCCCCCAGGTCAAGGTCTCGCTGCAGCGCTACAACAACAACGACATCAACACCGCGGCGTCGCAGGTCAACGACGCGCTGACCGCCAACCGCGACCTGGCCGGGGTGTTCGCGGACAACAACACCTCGGGAGTCGGCGCGGCCAGGGCCATTCAGGACAACAACGCGACCAACACCGTCCCGGTCGTGGCGTTCGACTCCGACCCGCAGGAGAACGCGGCACTCGCCGCCGGGACCATCGACGCGCTGGTGGTGCAGAACCCCTACTTCTTCGGTTACCAGGGTGTCGTGGCGGCGGGGATGGCCTCGGTCGGCCGTATTCCGCCGCGTGACATCGACCCCGGTGCGGTGGTCGCCGACAAGCAGAACATGAACCAGCCGGAGGTGAAGCAGCTCCTCAACCCGCCGACCATGAAGGCGGAGTGATGAGCGCGCCACAGGAGAGGGGAACAACGGGCGGGCCCGGCGGAGGCGGAGCGGCGACCAGGCCCGTCGTCGAGCTCCGCGACGTCTCCAAGGCGTTCGGTCCCGTCCAGGCGCTCAGCGATGTCTCGCTCACCCTTGTCCCCGGCCAGGTGAACTGCCTGGCGGGAGAGAACGGGGCGGGGAAGTCGACGCTGATCCGGGTGCTGACGGGCGCGCTACGCCGCGACAGCGGCACCTACGAGATCGACGGACAGCCGGTCTCCGCGCCGACTCCGGCCTCGGTGCGCGCCGCGGGCGTGCAGGCCGTCTACCAGGAGCTGAGCCTCCTGCCGCACCTGTCGGTCGGGGAGAACCTGTTCATGGGCCGCCTTCCCGCGCGCACCGGGGTCATCGCCAGAAGCAGGCTGCACGCCCGTGCCAGGAAGGCCCTCGACGAGGTCGGCCTGACCGACCTCAGCCCGGACGCCGTCGTGGAGCGCCTTCCCGCGGCGACCCGCCAGCTCGTGGAGATCGCCAAGGTGCTGACCGCGGACTCCGTCAAGGTGATCGTGTTCGACGAGCCGACGACGGCGCTCACCGAGGCGGAGTCGCAGCGGCTCCTCGAACACATCCTGCGGCTGCGAGAGCGCGGCATAGCGATGCTCTACGTCACCCACAGGCTTGAGGAGATGTTCGCGATCGGCGACTGGGTGACCGTGCTGCGCGACGGAGCACTGTCGGAGGCGGGGCCGATCGACCGCTACGACGAGGACCGTCTGATCACCGCGATGGTCGGGCGCGAGATCAGCTCGCTCTACCCGGAGTCTGACAGGAACGCGGGAGCGCCCGCGCTGCGCGTGCGCGGCCTGCGCCGGTTCGAGGGATCGCCGACCATCGACCTCCACGTCGGAGCGGGGGAGATCCTCGGGATCGGCGGGCTGCTCGGCTCGGGCCGCAGCGGGTTGCTGCTGTCCATCTTCGGCGCCGCCCCCATCGTCGCGGGCGAGCTGGAGGTCGAGGGCAAGGCCGTCAAACCGTCGGGGCCGCGCACGATGATGAACGCCGGGGTCGGGCTGCTCACCGAGGACCGCAAGGTCCTGGGCCTGCTGCCCGAGCTGTCGATCAGGGAGAACGTCACCATCGCCAGCCTGCGCAGCGGCTCGCGCAAGGGCCTGCTGCCTGGCCGTGAGCAGGTCGAGGAGGCGGACCGGCTGCTCGACAGCCTGCGGTTGCGGGCCGGTTCCTACGAGCAGCCCGTCTCGACGCTGTCCGGCGGCAACCAGCAGAAGGTCCTGCTCGCCCGCTGGCTGCTCACCAAGCCCAAGGTGCTCATGTTCGACGAGCCGACCAAGGGAATCGACGTCGGTGCGAAGGGCGAGCTCTACTCGGTCATCGGAAACCTGGCCGCGCAGGGGCTGGGCATCGTCGTGGTCTCCTCTTATCTCCCCGAGCTGCTGGGACTCGCCGACCGCATCCTGGTGCTGCGTGACGGGGAGATCGCGGGCGAGCTGCCGGGAACGGCCACAGAGGAGGACGTCCTGCGCCTGGCGAGCGGCGGCAGGGGCGCGGAGACGCCGGTGCTCAGCGACGAGATCCCCGCTCCTCGAAAGGGAACCTCCCCGGCACCGCCGGGCGCGGCATCGTCACCCGGCACGACGCCACCGACCGGTACGGCATCGCAACTCGGTGCCACACCGCCACCGTCGTCCCCCGGTACGGCGCCGCCCGCCTCCCCGCCCTGGCCCCCGCCGCCGACCATGCTGACCCCCGGGTCCCCACCGACCCCCTTGACTCCGGTGACGCCGACCGCTCAGCCGCCCGCGCGGCCACCGGCCTCGGACGACCAGGAGAGGTGAGCTGAGATGCCCAAGCTGATCTGGCGTGAGCCGATCACCGCCACGACGATCGTCAACCGGCCACCCGCTCCCGGGGGACCGCCGGACCTGGAGACCCTGCCGAAGGCCGAGCCGGACCTCCAACCCGATGCCGCCGCCGTCGAGGCGGCCGAAGCGGCTCCGCGACGACGGGTCATCACGCTGGGAGACATCGCGGGGCGCGAGAGCGGCGGCCTCGTCGTGCTGCTCGTGGCCGTCGGTGCTCTCACACTCGCCAGCGACGAGTTCCTCACCGGCAACAACCTGGCCAATCTCGCCCGGCAGGTCGCGATCTTCGGAATCATCGCGGTCGGTCAGCTCGTGGTCATCCTGACCGCGGGCATCGACCTGTCGGTCGGCTCCGTCCTCGGCCTGGCGGGCGCGTCCACCGCGCAGTTCCTGGTCGCGGGCGTACCGATCGTGCCCGCCTTCCTGCTCGGGGTCGCGATCGGCGCGGGCCTCGGGATCGTCAACGGCCTGCTGGTGACCCGGGCCAAGCTGCCGCCGTTCATCGCGACCCTGGGCATGCTCGGCATCGCCAGGGGAATCGTCCTGGTCACCACCGACGCCCAGACCATCCAGGGCCTGCCGCCCGCGTTCCAGGCCATCGCCAACGGCACGATCCTCGGCGTTCCCAACCTGCTCATCGTGGCCATCGTGGTCACGGCGGTGATGTGGTTCGTGCTCAGCCGTACGGTCTTCGGCCGCTACATCTACGCCGTCGGCTCCAATCCCGAGTCGGCCCGTCTCGCCGGTGTGCCGGTGCGCCTCGTGACGACGTCCGTCTACGCGATCTCCGGCCTGCTCGCCGGTCTGGGCGGGGTGCTGCTGGCATCCCGTCTCGGGGCGGGCATCCCCACCGCGGGCACGGGCTTCGAGCTCAACGCGATCGCCGCCTGTGTCATCGGCGGCGCCAGTTTGTTCGGGGCCAAGGGCAGCGCGCTCGGCGCCGCCACCGGCGCTCTGATCATGGGCGTTCTCAACAACGGCGGAAACCTGCTCGCCATCAACGCCTTCTACCTTCAGATCGCCATCGGCGTGCTCATCCTCGTCGCGGTCGGGTTCGACCAGCTGAACACCAGACGATCGGCGGCCGGCGGCTGACCGCCCGGCGCGGGCCGGGCCGGACGAACGTCCGCGTGAGGATTACCCGGCTGTTCCGGGGTAAGGGGCGGGCGAGGGGGGACGCGGGTGGGCGGAGTGACGGCTCCGCCCACCCGCGTCGTCTTCACCGCTGTCTCCGCCACTCTCCACTGAATGTGACGCCCGCGACGAAGTGCAGGGCCCTTCCGTTGAAGCGGACGATCTGGAAAATCTGTTCGGCGAGCCGGAGTGCTTCCGCGGTCATCGCCAGGGGAAGCTCCATTCGTGAATTGGTCGAGGTGAATCATGTCCGGCGCTCAATGCATAAATGAGCTGGAGGGCATGAACGCCGCCATTCGACGATGGAATAATTCCCGGTCGGTCCGGTGAAAAACGGCGCGTCGTCTTTTCGCATGGCCAAGCCTTGGTTGGGGCTGAGGAATGTTGATTCGCGCCTCTACGCCGTTTTCGGACGGCTCCTGGCCGACAGCCGCCGCTCGGCGGGCCGCTCCACGAAGCGGTAGAGCGCCCACGAGAGCAGTACGGCCAGCACCAGGGCCGTGAGCATCACGAGGACCGCGCGCACGGGGGACGTCGATGAGTGCGCCAGCAGCCGGTTGACGAGACTGATCGTCGGCTGGTGCACCAGATAGAACGCGAACGAGATCTCCCCGAGCCAGATCAGGGCGGGAGCGCGAAGCAACGACCGGGTCCCGCGCACGTCGGCGACGGCGGCCGCGGCGATCAGCACGGCGAACGGCCCGGCCAGCCAGGCGACCCAGCTGACGCGCTCCCAGACCAGCGGAACCGTGGCGTACGCCACCAGGACAAGGCCGATGGACGGCAGCAGGCCGGGCCCGCGCCAGCGGCCGTCCCTGACCAACAGCGCCACGGTCATGCCGAGCGCGAACTCCAGCGCCCTGGTCACCGGGAAGATCCACACGAACCAGTAGCCGATCGTTTCCGGCATCGACAGGCTGATGAGCGGAACCCCCCAGATCGCCACCAGCGATCCGGCGGCGGTCAGCGGCAGCAGGTTCCGCGGAACACGCTTGATCAGCGGGAGGAGCAGGGGAAACGCCGCGTAGAAGGCCATCTCGCAGGAGAGCGACCACGAGGGGGTGTTGCCGCCGAAGTAGTAGCTCTCATCCGGTATCCACGCCTGGAGGAGGAACAGCCCGCTGACGGCGGGGCCGGGCGCGGCGGCGCGTCCGACCGCGGCGAGCATGGCGAGCACGACGAGCCAGGTGACCATGTGGGCGGGAACGATCCTGGCGACCCGCCGCCGCCAGAACGCCCTCGTCCTGTCTCCGGGCCTGGCCGACCAGGTGAGGACCATCCCGGACAGGATGAAGAAGAACGGCACCCCCGACGAACCCGCCGCGAAGAGTGTTCTGAGCAGCGTCCGCAATCCCGGGTCGGTTGCCACGTCACCCGCGAACAGGTGAAAACCGAAAACACCAAAAGCGGCAAACCATCTCAGGCCGGTTAGCGAAGGGAGGCGTGGCGTGGGTGGCGCGTCTTCCGTGGGCGGGGGGGAATTCGGTGAGGTTCGCAGATTCTCGAACTCTTTCATGTGAACCTCGTCGTGGTCGCCGGCCAGATGGACGTCCCCAAGCACCCCGGAACCGGGGCGATCCAGACGATAGCGAATTGCTGTTACTTCTACGATCCCTTCTTTCTCTCCGGTCATTGCCGCGGTGCCGCCGAGAGGGGGGCGGAGGGTTATGTCGGGCCGGTATCTCTGTTTGACGCTTTTACCTCGATTTCATGAAGCGATCTGAATCCCAATAAAGGACGTCCGAAAACTCGTGGCCGAGATGCTTCGGGACGGTGTGGAGGCGACGTGCGGGGTGTGGTGTCGACGACGCCCTCGGTGGTTGGCGCAGGTCGTGATGTGACGGCCCTTACCGCGAGGCCAGTGGTTCCAGACCTCGGAACTGTGCGCGACGCTCGGGTTTCGCCTGTCAGGCCAGGACGCCCCGGGCTGCCGCCCGCGCGTTCTCCTTGCTCTCGCGCCCCCGCGGCTCGCCCGGTTTCGCCGCCTGGGGTACGGTGACGCCTTCGGTGAGATCACTGGCAGTGAGATGAACTCTTCGTTGCGGGAGTCTTTCCCTCTGTGCGAGACCCGACCGGCGTGGAAAGCTTGGACGCGGCCGTACGCCAGTGGTCTGCCGTGTCGGTTTGCTGCATAGGGAGCGAGCTTGCGCACTGTTCGGACGACCGTAGGCGAACCGGATGAGAGCCTCACCCCGGATTACCGGCAGGCGGGGCCCACGGTGTCGCGGATGCTGGTTGGCGCGCAGCTGCGTCGGCTGCGCGAGGCCAGAGGCGTGAGCCGCGAGGAGGCGGGAAACGCCATCCGGGCGTCGCACTCCAAGATCAGCAGGCTGGAGCTCGGCCGTACCAGCTTCAAGCGGCGCGACGTGGCCGACCTTCTCACCCTGTACGGCGTCACCGACGACGCCGAGCGCGCGACGCTGCTCTCGCTGGCGGAGCAGGCGAGTGTGCCGGGGTGGTGGCAGGCGTACAGCGACGTGGTGCCCGGCTGGTTCGACGCCTTCCTCGGCCTTGAGCAGGCCGCCTGCGTCATCCGCAGCTACGAGGTCCAGTTCGTCCCCGGCCTGCTACAGACCGAGAACTACGCCCGTTCCGTCATCCAGCTCGGTCGCCGCGACGTCACCGGTCCCGAGGTCGAGCGTCGCGTGGCCCTGCGGATGCGACGCCAGGAGCTGCTGTACCGTTCGAACCCTCCCAAGCTGTGGATTGTGATCGACGAGGGGGCGCTGCGCCGTCTTATCGGCGGTGCGGCGACGATGCGCGCCCAGATCGAGCACCTCATTCGCATCGCGGAGTTTCCTCACGTCACTCTCCAGATCATGCCGTTCTACGCCTGCGGTCACTCCGGGGCCGCCGGGCCGATCACGATCCTGCGCTTTCCCGAGGGGGAGCTGCCGGACGTGGTCTACCTCGAACAGCTCGGCGGAGCCCTCTACCTGGACAAGCCAGCCGAGACCGAGCGCTACTGGCACGTCATGAACCGCCTGGACATCGAGGCCGAGCAGCCGGGCGCGGCGTCCTCGATCCTCCAGCGGATCCTCAAGGAGATCTGAACCGTCCCTCGGAGGTTCGGAGGCCTTGAATGAGGGCCAGCGCGGCGGGTCGGTCCAGGCCTCGGCCCGTCGCGTGGAACTCGTCGTACGCCTCCTCGCCCAGCTCGCCGCGGAGCCGTCCGGTGAGCCGCGCGACGTCGGGATGCGTGTGGTCGGGCGCTCCCCGGACCTGTTCCGCGGCGCCCAGCGTTCGCGCGGCCAGGCGGTGATCGCCGCGGCATGCCTGCAGCGTCGCCGTGGCGACCCCGACCCTGGCCAGCACCGGCATGTCGTTCGCCTCGGCCGCGTAACCCGCCGCCTCCGCGATCCGCGTCCTCGCCGTCTCCAGGTCGCCCAGGTCCATGGCGAGCTGGGCCTGGGAGCTGAGGATCAGGGCGCGGAACTGCGGTGAGACGACGGGCGCGTTCATGATGGTGACCGCGGCCGTCGTGTAGCGCCTGGCCGCCTCGTCGAGGTCTCCCTTGTAGCGGGCCAGGTCGCCGAGACCGAGCCCGGCGAACGAGACGTCCCGCGCCACCCACCCCCTGGCCTCGAGCTCCGCCATCTCCAGCAGCTCGGCGCGGGCCGCCTCAAGGTCGCCCCTGTGCATCAGCACGGTCGCCAGCAGGATCCGCTGACGGCCCGCGGGGTCACCGGGGTTCAGCTCCTGGACGAGCCTGATCGCCTCCTGCAGGGTCCCGACGGCCTCGTCGGACTCGCCGAACGCCACGTGCCCGTCCGACAGGGAGGTCAGCGCGTGGGCCAGCGCCCAGCGGTCCCCGGTCTCGCGGAACCCCTCGGCCGCGACGGCCATGTCGTGCCGCATCCCGGAGATGTCGCCGCCGTTCTCCCTGAGGAAGCCCCGGAGCATCCTGAGCATCGCCCTGGTCCAGGGGATGGGATGGGACAGCAGCCGCTCGGCCGCATCCAGACCCGGCTTCGTGTCGTCGGTGAAGAGCGCGAGGCCGGGTTCGAGTAGGGCGAGAAGGGGATGGTCCACGGCGGGGCCGATCTCGTCGAGGAGCTCGCGCACCCGGTCGGCGATGCTCGCCAGCATCTCGCGGTCTCCCGAGACCGCCATGTTGACCAGGTACAGGCCCGTCACGATGGCCCGCGCCTGTTTCGGCGACTCGCCGGGGACGTCGAGGGCGAGCCGCTGCCATCCCGCGGCCTCCACGTGCCTGTTCTTGATCGCCCACCACTGGCTCAGCGCCGCGGCCAGCCGTACGGCCGTCTCCGCGTCACCGGTGTCGGCGGCGAAGTGGAGCGCGGCGAGCAGGTTGTCGCCGTCCGCCTCCAGCCTGCTCATCCAGACGACCTGCTCGGGGGTTCTCAGGCGCGGCTCCGCCGTCTCGGCCAGTTCGAGGAAGTAGGCGGCGTGGGCCGCCCTGACCTCGGCGATCCTCCCGTTCTCCGCGAGACGTTCGAGCCCGAACTCCCTGATCGTCTCCAGCATGCGGTAGCGCTGCCCCTCGACCGGCTGGAGCAACGACTTGTCCACCAGGGCCGAGACCACATCCAGGGTGCCGCCCAGCCGTTCCGCGGCCTCCAGCGTGACCCCGCCGGGGAACACCGCGAGCCGCTCCGCGAGGCGTCGCTCCGCGTCGTCGAGGAGGTCCCAGCTCCACTCGACCACGGCGCGCAGCGTCCTGTGGCGGGGCAGCGCCGTACGGCTGCCGCCGGTGAGCAGGCGGAACCGGTCGTCGAGGCGCGCGGCGACCTGCTCGACGGTGAGAGAGCGCAGCCTCGCGGTCGCCAGCTCGATCGCCAGCGGCAGCCCGTCCAGCCGCCTGCAGATCTCGACCACCTCCTCACCGGGGGCGAGGCCGGGCCGTACGGCCGCCGCCCTGTCGAGGAAGAGCCGCACCGCGGGGCTTTGCTCGGGCGCGGAGCCCGGCTCCGGCAGCTCAAGCGGGGGCACGGGGCACAGGGCCTCTCCCAGGATCCCCAGGGGCTCCCGGCTCGTGGCCAGCACCCGCAGCCGGGGGCAGCGCCCAAGCAGTTCGTCGGCCAGGCGGGCGACGGCGTCGATCAGATGCTCGCAGTTGTCCAGGACCAGGACGCCGTCGTCGGAGGCCAGCGCCTCGACGAGGCGGCTCGTCGTGTCATGCGGCACGGCGGGCATCATCTCAAGGAAACCCGGCTGGCCGAGCGCGCCGAGCACGGCCTGCGGGACGTCGGCGGGATCGGTCACCTGTGCCAGCTCGACCAGCCAGGCCCCCTCGGGAAGGCCTGCGGCGACGGTGGTCGCGAGCCGGGTCTTCCCCGCGCCGCCCGGACCGACCAGGGTGACCAGCCTGCCCTCCGCGAGCTGCTCGCCGATCCGGCGGATCTCCTTCTCCCGTCCGATGAAGCTGGTCAGCGGGGCCCGCAGGTTCCCCCGCCGCCCGCGCTCAGGGCGCGGCGCCCGGTCCGCGCGGAGCACGGCCAGATGGATCTCCCGCAGTTCCGGTCCCGGATCGACGCCCAGCTCCTCGGCGAGCCCGCGCCTGAAGTCCTCGTAGGCGGCCAGTGCCTCCGCCTGGCGTCCCGCGGCGGCCAGCGCCCTCACCAGCAGCCCGTGCAGCCGCTCCCGCAGCGGATGACCGGCCGCGAGCGCCGACAGTTCGGCGACCAGGCCGGCGACCCCCTCCGGGTGGTGGCCGGTCGCCAACTCCGCCTCGGCGCGGTCCTCCTCAGCCGTCAGCCGCGTCTCCTCGAGCCCGGTGACGTAAGCGGTGGCGAAGGCGGTCGTGGCGGCGTCCGCCAGGGCGGGTCCCCGCCACAGCCCGAGCGCCTCGCGGAGCCGTCGCGCGGCGGTCGCGGGATCGCCGGAGGCCAGCGCCCGCCGTCCCTCCCTGGTGAGCCGTTCGAACCGGTGCGCGTCCACGGAGTCCCGGGGGACGCCGAGCCGGTAGCCTCCGGGGACGGAGCCGAGCACCGACGCGTCGGGCAGGGTCCGGCGCAGCCGGGAGACCAGCGACTGCACCGCGTTCACGCGGTCGGTGGGCTTCTCCTCCGGCCACAGCGCGTCCGACAACTCCTCGACCGTGACGGTGCGCCCCGCGCTCAGGGCGAGCCGGACCAGGAGCACGCGAAGCCGCGCCCCTCCGATCTCGACGGTCCCGCCGTCGTCGGTCACGGCCAGCGGCCCCAGGATGTCCACGCGCATACGGTCACTGTGTCACTCGCGCGAGGGCGCCGCGTCACCCGCGCGAGGGCGCCGCGTCACGGCGGCCTGTGACCGCTCGTGACCGCCGTGGTCTTACTCCTTGCGGCCGATCCCGCCGATGACCCATATCGAGTCGGGCCTGTGGGGCACGTCCCCGTCGGGGCGCCACTGCGGGAGGTAGACGACCCCCGGCTCGACGAGGTCGAGCCCCTCGAAGCAGGGCTCGACCTCGCTCCTGGTGCGTAGCCCCGCGCGGCGGGGGCCGGTGATCGCGCCCTCGTCCTGGTAGAAGGCGGCGAGTTTCGCGGTCGCCTCGGGACGCAGGTCGGAGACGGGCTGGGAGATGGCCATGTAGCTGCCCGGGGAGATCGCCTTGCGCAGGTGCTCGGTGATCTGCAGGACCAGGGCGTCGTCCGGTATGTCCTGCAGCACCCCGAGGAGCAGGATCGCCACCGGCTCGTTGGGGTCGATCATCTCGGTGAGCCGGGGGTGGGACAGCAGCGCCTCGGGGTCGCGGACGTCGGCCTCGATGACCACGGTCAGCCGGTCGTCCTGAAGGAGGGCCTGGCCGTGGACCACGACCATCGGATCGTTGTCGACGTAGACCACCCGCGCGTCGGGCGCGACCGCGTGGGCGATCTCGTGCACGTTGCCCTGGGTCGGCAGGCCGCAGCCGATGTCGATGAACTGGCGGATCCCGGCCTCCTGGGCGAGGAACCGAACGGCCCTGCCGAGGAATCGGCGCCCCTCGCGCCAGAGCACGGGCAGCTCGGGGGTGATCGCCATCGCGGCCTCGGCGGCCTCCCGGTCGACGGCGAAGTTGTCCTTGCCGCCGAGGAAGTAGTCGGCTACCCGTCCCATGTTGGGAATCGTGGTGTCGAGCCTCGGCCGTTCCGGCTTCGACGATGCCACCGTGTTCTCCGTCCAGCAGATCCAGTTTCTGCGGAGGTTATCCGCTTTCCTTATGCCTGGGGGACATATTCCGGCAACCGGTGGCCCCAGCTCTGGCGGTCCTCGACCGTTCGATCCGGCTCATGTCCCACTCTTCGCATGATCACGCGCCCGGTGTCACAACCTGGCACGGAAGGCCAGGAAACGACCGCCGTGGCCCCGGGAGGCATCGGTGAGGGGCACGCGCCCCGGGGTCATACGACGACCGAATACGCCATTAGCGCCTTCCAATCGCTCTGTATGTAGCCATGCAGGCTTTAGGGTGAATGAAGATATGCAAATGAGGAGAAGCATGAACCCAGACGACGCCGGCCCCCGCCTGCTGCGCCTGTTCGAAGGACACCGGCTGACCCCGGCGCAGCGCCGGATCGCGCACTGCCTGGTGCAGCACGCCGCGGAGGCGGCGTTCCTGTCCAGCGTGGAGGTCGCGGAGCTGGCCGGGGTCAGCCAGCCGTCCGTGACCCGCTTCGCGATGGCCCTCGGCTTCGACGGGTATCCCGCGCTGCGCAGGCAGCTCCGCGAGCTCGGCCTCCCCGAGACCGGCGTCCCCGGCGCCCCGGGCGCCCGCGCGGACGAGCGGGCGGGGGACACGGCGCCGAACGAGCACCAGCGGGCCGTCCTCGCCGAGATCGCCAACCTCCAGCGCCTCGCCGGGACGCTGGCCGATCCCAAGCCCGTCGCCGCCGCCGCGCGGCTGCTGGCCGCCTCTCGCCCCCTGCCGATCCTCGGTCTGCGCGCCGCCGCCGCGCAGGCCGCCGGGTTCGCCTACTTCGCGGCCAAGGTCCACCCCGACGTGCGTCTCCTCGACGAGGGCGGCTCGATGCTCGCCGACCGGATCGAGCGGGCCGCCTCCGCCGGGGCGAGCGCTCTGCTCTGCTTCGCGCTGCCCCGCTATCCGGCCGAGCTCACCGGTGCCCTCGCCGTCGCCAGGGATGTCGGGCTGAGCGTGGTGACCGTGGCCGACAGCGCCTTCGCGCCCGCGGCGGCGCTGTCCGACCTGGTGCTCGCCGCCGCCGTCGGCACCAGCCTGGTCTTCGACACCGCCTGCGGGCCCATGATGCTCGGCCGGGTCCTGCTTGAGGCGATGTGCGATGAGATACCGGGCGCCGAGGGCCGTCTTGAGGCCTTCGAGGTGTCGGCCGCGGCCAGGGAGATCTTCGTGGAGTAGCCTGTTGACTGAAACTATTCACGCGAGATAAAACTGAATATATCTATTTGAACATGTCGGTCGGCGGCCGGCGTGCTGGAGGGCGGAAGCGTGACTGAGGAGAACGGCCGAGGTCAGATCAGGGCTCCGCGCGGGTCCGGGCTGACCACGCAGGGATGGCAGCAGGAGGCCGCGCTGCGGATGCTCATGAACAACCTCGACCCCGAGGTCGCCGAGCATCCCGACAAGCTCGTCGTCTACGGCGGCACCGGCAAGGCGGCGCGCGACTGGCGTTCCTACGACGCCATCGTGCGCACCCTGACCACACTGAAGGGCGACGAGACCCTGCTGGTGCAGTCGGGACGCCCCGTCGGGGTGATGACCACCCACGAGTGGGCGCCGCGCGTGCTCATCGCCAACTCCAACCTGGTCGGCGACTGGGCGACCTGGCCCGAGTTCCGGCGGCTCGAACAGCTCGGGCTCACCATGTACGGGCAGATGACCGCCGGGTCGTGGATCTACATCGGCACCCAGGGCATCCTCCAGGGCACCTACGAGACCTTCGGCGCCGTCGCGGCCAAGAGGTTCGGCGGCTCCCTCGCCGGGACGATCACGCTCACCGCCGGGCTCGGCGGCATGGGCGGCGCCCAGCCCCTCGCCGTCACCATGAACGGCGGCGTCGCGATCTGCGTCGACTGCGACCCCCGCAGCATCGACCGGCGGATCGAGCACCGCTACCTCGACGTCAAGGCCGCCGACCTCGACGAGGCCCTGCGCCTGGCCTACGAGGCGCGCGACGCCCGCAGGCCGCTGTCCATCGGCGTCGAGGCCAACGCGGCCGAGGCCGTGCCCGAGTTGCTCGCCCGGGGCGCGGAGATCGACGTCGTCACCGACCAGACCTCGGCGCACGACCCGCTCGCCTACCTGCCGATCGGCGTCGCCTTCGAGGACATGGCCGCCGAGGCCGCCAAGGACCCCGAGGGGTTCACCCAGCGCGCCCGCGAGTCCATGGCCAGGCACGTCGAGGCGATGGTCGGCTTCCAGGACGCGGGGGCCGAGGTCTTCGACTACGGCAACTCGATCCGCGGCGAGGCCCAGCTGGCGGGATACGCCCGCGCCTTCGACTTCCCCGGATTCGTCCCCGCCTACATCCGGCCGCTGTTCTGCGAGGGCAAGGGACCCTTCCGCTGGGCGGCGCTCTCCGGCGACCCCGCCGACATCGCCAAGACCGACAAGGCGATCCTGGAGCTGTTCCCGGAGAACGAGTCGCTGGCCCGGTGGATCAGGCTGGCCGGGGAGAAGGTCCACTTCCAGGGCCTTCCCGCGCGCATCTGCTGGCTCGGGTACGGCGAGCGCGACAGGGCGGGTGAGCGCTTCAACGACATGGTGGCCTCGGGCGAGCTGTCCGCCCCGGTCGCGATCGGCCGTGACCACCTCGACTGCGGCTCCGTCGCCTCGCCGTACCGGGAGACGGAGGCGATGCTCGACGGGTCGGACGCGATCGCCGACTGGCCGCTGCTCAACGCCATGGTGAACGTCGCCTCCGGCGCGTCCTGGGTCTCCATCCACCACGGCGGCGGCGTCGGCATCGGCCGTTCCATCCACGCGGGCCAGGTCTCGGTCGCGGACGGTACGGCCCTGGCCGGGGAGAAGATCCGCCGGGTGCTGACCAACGACCCGGGCATGGGCGTCATCCGGCACGTCGACGCCGGGTACGACCGGGCGACAGAGATCGCTCGGGAGCGCGAGGTACGGGTCCCGATGCGTGAGGGCGACGCGTGACGGACGCACACGAGCGGTCCCGGAGAGAGCGGCGGGCCGAAGAGGCCGGGCGGCACCGGAGGGCACAGGAGCCCGGCCGGGCCGTACGGGACGAGCGGGACCGGCGGGACGAGCGGGCGGGGGAGGCCGAGGACGGCTTCCGCCGGATGTGGCGGGAACTGCTCCCCGTCGGCCGCGACGGGACCACGGGCGGCTACCGGCGCCACGCCTGGACCGCGGCCGACGGCGAGTGCCGCGCCTGGTTCGCCGAGCAGGCGGCGAGCAGGGGCCTGGCCTACGAGGTCGACCGCAACGGCAACCAGTGGGCCTGGCTCGGCGACCCCGCCGCCGGTGACGCCGTCGTCATCGGCTCCCACCTGGACTCGGTGCCGGACGGCGGCGCCTACGACGGGCCGCTCGGCGTCGTCTCCTCCTTCGCCGCCCTGGACGCCCTGCGCGAGCGGGGCGTCACACCGGGACGGCCGCTGGCCGTCGTCAACTTCGGCGACGAGGAGGGCGCCAGGTTCGGCGTCGCCTGCGTCGGATCGCGGCTGCTGACCGGTGTCCTCGACCCCGAGCACGCGCGAGGCCTGCGCGACGGCGACGGAGTCCTCCTCGCCGACGCGATGGAACGCGCGGGCCAGGATCCCGCGGCGATCGGCCGTGACGACGAACGGCTGGCCCGCATCGGGGCCTTCGTCGAGCTGCACGTCGAGCAGGGCAGATATCTGGCGGACACGCCGCACCCCGTCGGCGTCGCCTCCGCCATCTGGCCGCACGGCCGCTGGCGGTTCGACTTCCGCGGCGAGGCCAACCACGCGGGAACCACCCGTCTGGGGGACCGCGACGACCCCATGCTGGCCTACGCGGCCACCGTCCTGTCCGCCAGGGAGCTCGCGCGGACCGCCGGAGCCCTGGCCACCTTCGGCAAGATCCGCGTCGAGCCGAACGGGACCAACGCCATCGCCTCCCTGGTGACGGCCTGGCTCGACTCCAGGGCCGCGGACTCCGCGACGCTGGACACCCTCGTGAAGGAGATCGCGGGCGCGGCGGAGGGGGCCGAGGTCACCCGCGAGTCCTACACGCCGGTCGTCGACTTCGACGTGCCGCTCAGGGACCGCCTCTCCCGGGTGCTCGGCGGGGTCCCGGTGCTGCCGACCGGCGCGGGACACGACGCGGGCATCCTCTCCTCTGCGGTGCCCACCGCGATGCTCTTCGTGCGCAACCCGACCGGTGTCTCGCACTCCCCGTACGAGTACGCCGAGGAGCCCGACTGCCTGGCCGGGATCGTCGCCCTGGCCGACGTTCTGCAGGACCTGTTGTGAACGGCCGCTTCTGGGCCGAATACGCCTGGATGGGAGGGGCACGGTCAGGAGCCCCCGGATCCGGAACCCCTGGGGCTGGGGTTTCCGGATCCGGGGCCTCCGGTACGGGCGCGCCCGGGGATCTCGCGACGGGAGACGGGGACCTCGCGGTCGGCGCGGGTTTCGCGGAGGGCAGCGTCGAGTCCGGTGTGCTCATCGAGGTCGCCGAGGGCCGGATCGTCTCGCTGCGGGCGGGCAGCGCGCCCGGCGACGCCGTCATCCTGAACGGCCTGGTCCTGCCCGGCCTGGCGAACGCCCACTCGCACGCCTTCCACCGGGCGCTGCGCGGCGCGACCCAGGTCGGCGGCGGCACCTTCTGGACCTGGCGGGAGACCATGTACCGGGTCGCCTCCGCCCTGGACCCCGACACCTACCTCGACCTCGCCAGGGCCGTCTACGCCGAGATGGCCCTGGCCGGGATCACCTGTGTCGGGGAGTTCCACTACCTCCACCACGCGCCCGGCGGCAGGCCGTACGCCGACCCGAACGCGATGGGCGAGGCGCTCGTCGAGGCCGCGGCGCAGGCGGGCATCCGGATCACGCTGCTCGACACCTGCTACCTGTCCTCAGGGTTCGGCGCGGCCCCTGACCCGACCCAGCTCCGGTTCAGCGACGGCTCGGCGCAGGCCTGGGCGGAGCGTGCCGAGGCGCTGGCCGTCGCGCTGGACAAGCGTGACCACGCCAGGGCGGGCGCCGCCGTCCACTCGGTCCGCGCCGTCCCCGCCGACCAGCTCGGCACGGTCGCCGCCTGGGCGGACGTCAGGCGGGCCCCGATCCACGCGCATCTGTCCGAGCAGCCCGCGGAGAACGAGGGCTGCCTGGAGGCGTACGGCGTCACGCCCGCCAGGCTGATGGCCGACCACGGCGTGCTGGGCCCGCGCGCGACCGCCGTACACGCGACCCACCTCACCGCCGCCGACATCGCCCTGCTCGGCGGGAGCGCGACCACCGTCTGCATGTGCCCGACGACCGAACGGGACCTCGCCGACGGCATCGGGCCCGCCAAGGACCTCCAGGAGGCCGGGGCGCGGCTCACCCTGGGCAGCGACAGTCACGCGGTCGTCGACCTGTTCGAGGAGGCGCGCGGCATGGAGCTGAACGAGCGGCTGCGCACCCGCCGCAGGGGCCACTGGAGCGCGGGGGAACTGCTGCGCGCCGCGACCGGCGACGGCCACGCCTCGCTCGGCTGGTCCGACGCGGGCCGCATCGAGGTCGGCGCGGTCGCCGACCTGGTGACGGTCTCGCTCGGCTCGGTCCGCACCGCGGGGCCGGGGCCCCGCGCGGAGACCGCCGTCTTCGCCGCGACCGCCGCCGACGTCCGCGACGTCGTCGTCGGCGGCCGGATGGTCGTACGGCACGGCGCCCACGTCCTCGTCCCCGACGTTCCCGACGCACTGCGCGAGGCCATCGGCCGCCTGGAGGCATCGTGAGTCTGCTCGTCACCGGTCTGTCCCGCCTCGTCACCAACGACCCCTCGCTGGGCGAGGGACCGCTCGGCGTGATCGAGGACGCCGCCGTCGTCTTCGACGGTGCCACGGTCGCGTGGGCGGGACCGGCCTCCGCGGCCCCGGAGGCCGACCTGGTCCACGACGCCGGAGGCAGGGCCGCGATTCCCGGGTTCGTCGACTCCCACGCCCACCTGGTCTTCGCCGGGGACCGCACGGCCGAGTTCGACGCCCGGATGTCGGGCACGCCGTACACGGCGGGCGGGATCCGCACGACGGTCGCCGCCACCCGCGCGGCGAGCGACGCCGAGCTGTCTGCGGGCGTCGCACGGCTGGTCGCCGAGGCGCTGCGCCAGGGGACCACGGTCATCGAGTGCAAGTCCGGCTACGGGCTCACCGTCGAGGACGAGGCCCGTTCGCTGCGGATCGCGGGCGAGCACACCGACGAGGTGACCTATCTCGGCGCCCACGTGGTCCCGGCCGGGGTCGACGCCGATGACTACGTGGATCTCGTCACCGGGCCGATGCTGGAGCGGTGCGCGCCGTACGCCCGCTGGGTCGACGTTTTCTGCGAGCGCGGTGCCTTCGATGGCGACCAGTCCCGGGCCGTCCTGGAGGCGGGCGCCAAGCGCGGCCTGGTGCCCCGCGTCCACGCCAACCAGCTCGGCCACGGCCCCGGCGTACGGCTCGCCGTCGAACTCGGAGCCGCCTCCGCCGACCACTGCACCCACCTCGACGACACCGACATCGACGCCCTGGCCTCGGGGAACACGGTCGCCACGCTGCTGCCCGGCGCCGAGTTCTCCACCCGGGCCCCCTACCCGGACGCCCGGCGCCTGCTGGACGCGGGCGTGACGGTCGCGCTGTCCACCGACTGCAACCCGGGCTCCAGCTTCACCACCAGCATGCCGTTCTGCGTCGCCGTCGCGGTGCGGGAGATGGGGATGACCCCGGATGAGGCGGTGCAGGCGGCGACGCTGGGCGGGGCGCGGGCGCTACGCCGTACGGACGTCGGCCGGATCACCCCCGGCGCCCGCGCGGACCTCGTCCTACTCGACGCCCCCTCCCATGTCCACCTGGCCTACCGCCCCGGAGTGCCCCTGGTGGCAGCCGTCTGGCAACACGGCGAACGCGTGGTCTGACCCTAATGCCCCCTGCGACCATGCCATCCGACGTCACGAATTAAAGATCGGCAGACATCGCGTTTGCAACTGTTCGTCGACCTCCGTTACGGACAGTTGGACCGCGCGTGCGAAGGTCTGATGACGCAATTCGAATACGCCGAGTGCCGAGATCTCTCCCCGCGGGCGGCCGAGGTCATCGTTGCGCCGACGCTGGGGTGTGATCGTCGTTCGGCTTGGGGGCGGCGGTGCTACGGCGGGCACGGAGTGCGCGGACCCGTCCTCGGCTCGCGCACGCCGGGGACGGGCACCAGCGTCGGCGTCCTGGCGGGTCTATGAAGACGCCTCTGCAGTCATCTTCCGGGCATCTCCTGAGAGCCAGGCGATCAGAGCCGGTCAGGTGGTCCACGGCCTGGCGGGCGAGCCGGGCCAGGGCGTGCGCCGTGGACGCCGGGGGTTCGCGTCGCAGTCGGTTGTCCGAGGTGAGCCGGACCGGATCGTCGTGTCGGACCAGGAACGTCGCCAGGCTCGCCACGGCGCCCGCGGGCGGCGGCTGCTCGTCGACGGTGGCCAGCGCGAGTGCGCGCAGCGTTTCGCGCAGCGCCCATGCCAGGTGCAGGTCGTCTTGATCGGGTGGCTGAGCCGGAGACAGCTCACAGTGCTCCAGCCACTCGGCGAGGCGGCCGGGCGTGGCCAGCCGTTCGACCGGGGCCGCGCTGAAGGTGCGGCCCCGGGTGGCAAGGAGGTTCAACCAGGCGGCACCGCAGTCGAAGCGGAAGGCGAGCTTGTCCTCTTTGACCATGAACCAACTGTAACGCTTCGGCCGTTACATCTGCTAGCGTCCCTGTAACGCCCAAGGCGTTACAGGGACGATTGAGGAGTGAGGGAAGGACCATGGCTGCAGGCCAGGCGCTATCGGAGCAACTGACACCGGCACAGCTGGATCGCGATGAGGGCTACCGGATGCTGGACCTTCTCCAGGACGAGGCGACGCAGCAGACGACTCTTCCCGGCCTCGAGCAGATCGCCCCCGGGTATGCCGACTGGATCATCACCGCCCTGTTCGGCGGCACCTACCTACGTGATGGATTGTCGCTGCGTGACCGGCAGATCATCAACCTGGCCGCCCTCACCGCAGTCGGCGGTGTCGACCCGCAGCTATCCGGTCACGTCAGGACCTCGCTCAGAATCGGGATGACCCGCCAGGAGGTGATCGAAGTCTTTGTGCACCTGGCGCCCTACATCGGCGTGCCCAAGGCACTGGCCGGGCTGCGCGTCGCCGCGACCGCGCTAGCCGACGCGGAGCAGGGTGCCGGACGATGAACGCGATGATACGGACCGTACTCGGGGACATCCCGCCCGAGGAGTTGGGTGTCTGTGACGCCCACGACCATCTGTTCATCAGTTCACCGACGCTGCCGGGCCAAGAACTGGACGACGCGGAGGCCGCGCTCGCCGAACTGAAGGCCTTCGCCGCGCTCGGCGGACGCGCCGTGGCGCAGTGGACGCCCTGGGGCATGGGGCCACGGGCAGAGGAACTACCTGACCTGTCCCGCCGATCCGGCGTCCACGTCATCTCCGCCACCGGAATGCACCAGGCCAGGCACTATCCCCCAGGCGAGCTGAAGCGCGTCCACGGCGGGCTGGCCGACCTTTTCATCCACGAACTGACCAGCTCTCCCGTGAAGGCGGGAATGATCAAAGTCGCCGGCGCATACCACCGCCTCGACGACCACGCCCGGCGTGTCATGGCCGCCGCCGCCGAGGCGCACCACGCCACCGACGCGCCCATCGGTGTCCACCTAGAGGCCGGAAGCGCCGCCCTGGACGTACTCGACCTACTGAGCCGGACGCACGGGATTGCTTCGCACCGTGTGATCCTCGGGCACCTGCACCGATTCCCGGATACGAGGATCCACCAGCAGGCCGCTGAGGCCGGTGCGTTCCTGGCGTTCGACGGCCCGTCGCGGGCACACCACGCCACCGACTGGCGCTTGCTGGACAGCCTCGCGGCCCTGGCCGACGCCGGCCACGCTCACCAGATCCTGCTCGGAGCCGACACGGTCACCCGGCATGCCAGATACACCGCCGACGGCCCGGGCATGCCGTTCCTGCTCAGCGGCCTGCGCCCGCGGATCGAGCGGGAACTCGGACCCGAACTCGCATCCGCGATCTTCATCGACAATCCGGCCCGCGCTTTCGCCGCGCGATGGGGGTCTCAGTAGTAATCGCGGAGAATCCAACGAAGCCGGCTCTGACCGGCGGCTTCTCCACTCGAATTCCGGGGCGCCGCTGCCGCCGAGCATGACCTGAACCTTGATCTCGGCGGCCTGGCTGGCCATCTGGGGCGCGAAGTTGTAGGTGCGCAGCGTGGTCTTGCCGAACCATTCGCCATTGGGCTCGCCGGCTCGCCTGGTGGCGAAGCGGTGGTTGGTGCTTTGCGGATGTCCCTGCCGGCCGTTGAAGCGGTGACCACACTCACCGAGCCAGCAGAAGTCCGGCGATGACCTGGGCCTGTACCTGACCCTGGTCAACGAGAGCGGCCGGGAGCAGAAGCTCGACGGCGTCAGCACCGTGCACGCCAAGAGAGTCGTCTACCGCCTGGTGGACAGGTCGCAGCTCGTTGAGGCCCCGTACGGAGGTCAGCCTGCCGCCCAGGTCTCCTACGATCGCCGACCCTTCAACCAGAGCGCTGTGGCCGTCACCGGCGGCGCACGGGATCCGTGGTGCAGGTCGGCCCGGGGTGGCACTCGGCCGGCCTGCACCGCCTCCTTCATCTGAACACTGAGCCTTGCCCAGTAGGCCGATAAGGGTGAGTCCCGTGCGCTACGGCGCTACCGTGAAGATCACTCCCGATGGGGGCGTCCATCTGTGGCACGGCCGATGGGCGGCCACCGTCGAGTGACCACGGCCGGGTGAGCCCGACACCCGGCAGACCGCATCCCCCGGTCTGCCGGGTTCCGAGCCCGCCCGGCCTGTGGATCGGCGTGTGGCATCAGTCGGCCGGTCGGTCACCGATCCCGTTTCTCCGCCATGCCGTGGACGAGCCGCTGTCGGCGGGCGAAGGGCGCGTCATCCCCGGTTGTAACGAAATAGATACTGTAAGTTTCAAATAAAACTACGGAAGTGCGTTTCGCTCGGTATGTCGAAGACCGGTCCGGGGGTGGTGGTAGGGCCAGCTGTACCTCGCAACTCCAACAGGCGGGATCGACCGTCGCCTGCCTCGACGGCATGCTTGACAGTGTCGTAAACAAGCAGTCAGGCGGGGAGACCTCGATGAACGGAACGTCATGAACAGCGAGCAGCACCCCCCGTTACCCCGTGGAGCCTCGCCCTCGGCCGAGCCTCTCGTACAGCCGCACTCCGGAACGCTGATCGAGCGGATCCTCGACGGGGAACCCGCCCTCGGCACCCTGCTGGCCGTCGCAGTGCTCGGTGTCGCCGACCATCTGTCCGACCAGGCCCGCACCGTGACCGAACTCGCCGGACTGTGCGAGGCGGACGAGGCCAGTCTGCGCCGGATCCTGCGCGCGGCCTCCATCCTCGGACTGCTGCGTTCCACCGACACCCCCGACCACTACGCCCTCACCACCGAGGGGGCACGGTTGCGCAGCGACGCCGCAGACTCCATGCTCCCCGCAGTGCTCATGGCCGCTGACCCGTTCTGGAGAGAGGCGATCCGGACTCTGCCCCAGACCGTTCGTGACGGCCATCCCACCCCGCGCACCCCGTGGCCGCACCTGGCCGAAACCCCGGACGCCCAAGGCCGGTTTCAACGCTCCATGACCGCCCGCACCACGCCGATCGCCGCGGCGCTCGCCAAACGTGACTACTCGACGGTGCGCACCGTGGTCGACGTCGGCGGCGGTCACGGCACCGTTCTGGCGGCCCTCCTGACCGAACATTCGCACCTTTCCGGGGTGCTGCTGGACCTGCCCGGCGTCGCGGAGGAGGGCGGCACGCATCTCGACGCGCTCGGCCTGCGGGAGCGGGTCGAGGTCGTCGTCGGTGACTTCTTCGAGGCCGTTCCCTCAGGGGGGCAGGTGTACGTGCTGGTCAACGTGCTCCACAACTGGGGCGACTCCGACGCCATGCGGATCCTGTGCAACGTGCGCACCGCGATCGAGGCCTCCGGCAACCCGGCGCAGGTGTGGTGCGTTGACCTGCTGCTCTCCCCCGTACGGGCGCACGCCGCAGCATCCGCGCTCGCGGACCTGGCGGACATCCGCATGATGAGCCTGTACACCCAGGGCCAGGAGCGCACCTTCTACGACTACATGGCGTTGATGGCGGCCGCGGGCCTGACCGTCGCAGACAGGGAGCACCTGCCCGGCGACATGCACTTGATGATCGCCGAGGTGGTTCCCGCCGAACGGATCTGAGGGGCGCCGAGTGCGGCGGGCCCCCGGGAGACCAGGAACCCGGGGGCCGCGCCCGTGCCAGGGATGCCCTGTCCGGCGGCTTCCAACAGCACTGCCGATCCCTGGCTCCCGGACCTCGCGACGGTAGGAGTGAAGATGCCGTTTCACTCCTACCGCCGGCGAGGTGCTCCGATATGGATACGGGCGACGCCTGGCAGCGCCCTCGGGCCGGTGGTGACGGCGGCGGAGCCACGACCCCGGCAGATCCACCGCTGTCCTTTCCGCGCTCCGCAGGACGAGGAAGGCGTCGTGGACCACTCTGCGGCGGCGGGTGTCCTCGAACAATCCGGGATGACATCCGTAGGGGTACGTGATTTCGCGGCGCTCGACGGTCGGTGCTCGATGTCAGTCGTCGAGCAGGTCGGTCCTGGACTGCTTGCCCAGTTTCTTGAGGGTGCGGGCGACGTGCTGTTCGACCGTGCGGGGGGACAGGAACAGCACCTGTGCGATCTCGCGGTTCGTCCGTCCCCGCGCCAGCAGCCTGGCCACGTCCTCCTCGCGGGGGGACAGCACGTCGCCGTACCCCCGGCGTCCTCTGCGGGACGGTTTGACGGTGCCGTGGCTGCGCAGCCGGTGCCTGCAGCGGTCGGCATCGCGCGTCGCGCCCATCGCGGCGAACCTGTCGGCCAGTGCGGACAGCTCCTCCGCGGCCCGTGCCGTCTCCGGCGCGTCCGCGGTCCCGGCGTCCAACCGGCACAGCGCGGCCTGCTCGGCGGCCAGCGCCTCGTGGTACGGCGCGGGCAGCCCGAGGTAGCGCCGCCGGGCGCGGTCGTAGTGGTCGAGCGCCGCCGCCAGGTCGCCCCCGGCCCGTGCCAGACGCGCCCTGGCCATCTCCAGCGCCGCCTTCGCCAGCGGCGCGTCCTTGCCCGCGACGCCTCGTTCGAGCTCGTCGGCCAGTTCCGCGGCCTCGTCGGTCCTGCCGACGTTGACGAGGGCGGAGACCGCGACGGGGACCAGCTCTCCCGTCCAGGGCCAGATGCCCTTCGACCGTGCGACGGACAGCGCGCGGTCGATCTCGGCGAGGGCGAGGGCGTCCTCGCCCTGCGCGAGCCTGAGCTCGGCCAGTCCCGCGAAGCCGCCGAGGGCGACGGGCGTGATGGCGTCGTGCGGCGAGCCGACGCCGGTGGCCGCGAGGCGCTCCTCCGCCTCCTCCCAGTCGCCGCGGACGAGCGCGAGCGAGCCGAGGACGAGCGACAGCTCGCTGGCGACGGGGAACAGGTCGTGGTACTCGTCGAGGAGCTCGGCGGCGCGTTCGGCCAGGCCGTACCACTCGCCGAGGAACCAGTCGAGCCTGGCCTGGGTGGCCCGCGCGGTGCTCACGACGAACGGCTCCCCGGCGTCGATGGCCAGCCGCAGGCCCGTCGCCAGCATCGTCCTTGCCTGTCCGTAGTGGCCGATGCAGGTGCAGGCGTCCGCCAGGTTGCAGTGCACGCGGGCCAGCTGCCCCTGCTCGCCGGAGGACAGCGAGGTGCTCGGCGACAGGAACGTCAGGTCCCGCAGGATGGTCGGGTCGCCGGTTTGCAGCAGGGACGACAGGTGGTTGGCCTGCAGAGAGAGCCGCAGTTCGCCCTCGGAGGTCTTTATCAGCCCCCGCAGCCGCTCCCGCCACGGCAGGAGCTCAGCCAGCGGCGTCGTCCCGTAGAACGGTTGCGCCAGCACGGACACCCCCCTGGCGAGCCGGGCGGGGCGTTCCCCCAGCTCCTCCAGGGCCGTCTCGATCACGGCGCGTCCCGCTTCGAGGCCGCCGATCTGCCGCACCAGGAGCATGCCCAGGAAGAACCGCACCTCGCCCCGCGCGGTTGTGGAGAGCCTGGGGTCTCTCAGCAACTGCTCCAGGGTGGCCACCGGGTCGTACTGGTCGATCCCGGTGTACGCGACCTGGCCGAGTTTGACCGCGAGCCGGTCGATGTCCCGCGTGGCCAGCCCGGGGGCCTTCAGCAGACGCTGCAGCAGATGGGTCGTGGTCGACACGTCGCCGACGCGCGCCGCCAGGTCGGCGGCCTCCTCGCCGTAGCGCAGCGCCAGCGCGGCGTCCCCCGCGCGGTGGCTGTGGTCGGCCATCTGCACCACGGGCCGGGGAACGCACTGTTCGAGCGCCCGCAGTGCCCGCGCGTGCAGCCGCCTCCTTTCGTATCCCGGGAGGGTGTCGTAGACCGCCTGCCTGGCCAGCGAGTGGCGGTAGCCGTAGGAGCAGTCGTCGATCTCGTACAGCACCCCGTTGCCGAGCGCGGACGCCAGCGCCGCGTGGCAGCGCCGTTCGGTCAGCCCGGCGACCTCGCGCAGCAGCTCGACGCCTGCGGGCACGCTCAGTACGGCCGCCGCCTGCGCGAGCCGGACCGCGGCCAAGGGCATGCCCGTGAGCCGTTCCGCCATCGCCTCGCGCAGCAGGACCGGCACCTCAACGTTCTCCAGCAGCTGCCTGGCCGCCACGCCGTCGAGGTGGACCTTCCCCGCGGAGTTCCGCAGGGCCCACAGCGTCTCCTCGACGACGAACGGGATGCCCGCGGTGCGCTCGTACAGCTTCGCGGCGAACTCCGTGGAGATGGAGTGCCTGCCGAGGATGGCGGAGGCCAGGGTGCGCACCTCCTCGGGGTTCAGCGGGCGCAGGTTCACCAGGACGCTCGCCGTACCGGGAGGCGGGCGGTACGCGCTGCCCAGCGGCACCCCGCCCGGCACGTCCTCCCGCCGATAGGTGACCACGATCGCGAGGTTGCGCGGCAGGTCGGCCATCAGGAAACGGAGCAGGTGCCGTGAGCCGTCGTCGGCCCAGTGCAGGTCCTCGACGACGAGCAGCGCGGGCCCGATCTCGGACAACAGCTCCCTGACCGCGCGGAACAGCCGGTGGCGTTCCGACCGCGGGTCACCCGTCGGCTCGGGCGCCTGCGGCAGGTGCTCCGACAGCTCGGGCAGCAGCGCGCGCAGCACGCCGGTCACCGGGCTCAGCCGGTTCCGGTCGACGAGGGGGGAGGGGCCGCGCAGGCCGCCGAGTGCCTCGAGCACCGCGCCGTAGAGGAACGGCTCCCGCAGCGACTGACAGCGGCCCAGCATGACACGCAGATGCCGCAGGTCGGGCCGGGCCAGGAGCTCCAGCACCAGCCTGCTCTTGCCGACCCCGGCCTCTCCCTCGATCATCGCCACCGTGGGCTGCCCGGAGAGCGTCGTGGCCAGGGACTCCAGCTCGGATTCGCGCCCGACGAGCACGGGCGACGCCGTTCGTGTCAGACCGGACACCTCATGCCTCGGAGCTGTGGCCATCGCATGCCCCTGTCCCGCATCGCCCTGCCGCATCGCGTGAGGTGAAAAGCGTAGGTGAACTGATTCGGGTTGGGAACACCGTGTTCTCGGATGAATCACGTACCCCTACGGAGGTCTCTACGGATTGTTCCGTCCCACTCCGTGGCGGATGGTGCTTCACATACGGTTACCGGTCTTCTCCGCCCCAGAGTGTGCCGGTGACGAGGAGATGGCGAGGATGTGACGAGGATACGGCGAGGACATGTCGAGGATGTGGCGAGAGAGTGACGGAGACGCGACATGGCCGTGACGGCGCAGCAGCCCCGCCCGTGCGTGTTCCTTGAGGGCGAGTGCAGAGAGGCGACGGCCGGGCGGTGGGCCACGTGCTGGGCCAGGTGCTGGGCGGCGCGCTGGGACGCGTGCTGGGACGAACGGTGGAACACGGTGCACCCCTTGGGCCTGCGCGCCTTCGCGGGCACGCCCTCCTCGGTGCCGGAGGCCCGCGGGTGGGCTCGTGAGCTGCTGGTGGGCTGGGTGAGGGGCGAGGCCCTCGACAACGTGATGCTGTTGCTGAGCGAGGTGGTCACGAACGCCGTCGTGCACTCGGAGTCGGGGCGTCGCGAGGAGGGGATCGTCACGGTGCGCCTGGGGGTCGGGCGCGGCCTGGTCCATGTCGAGGTGCTCGACGCCGGGTCGTCCGCGAGCATGCCCGCCGTACGTGAGGTGGTGGCGGACAGCGTTGGCGGCCGGGGGCTGTTCCTGGTCGACCTGCTGTCGGCCGGATGGGGCGCGCGTCGCGGAGAGACGGGCGGCGCCGTCTGGTTCCGGGTCAGAAACGGCCGCCCGGTGAGGAACGACGCCCTGGCCGCGCACTGAGTCCGGACCGGACTCGCCGGATATTCGATGTCACCTGGTCCCGGGGCGTTTGCGAGCCCGACACCTGCTGAATGTCACGATTTCAATATCACACATTCGTTTCTCTGAAATATCAGCTATATCACCTTGTGGGCATTTAACTTGTTCTAAATCCCGTTTCCCCGGAATGTGCTTGCAACGGATGTGATCACTGCGCGGGGAGGCGGTGCCATGCCGGGGCGCACGGTGTTGGTGTTCCGTCGCTCGTTCAGTGAGCCGCTGCTGCTGTTCGCGGCCTTCGGTGCGATCCTGCTCGCCACCACGACGCTCGTCGGGCTGACCATGTACGCCACCACGGTGGTCGACGCGGGCGTCCGCCGCACCCTGGAGACGGTCCCGATCGAGATCTCGGGAGCCGTGATCAACGCGCCGGTGCACACCGGTTCCTTCGACGCGACCGACCGGGCCCTGCGCGCGCAGGTCGCCGAGACCTACGCGGGCGTGCCGGTCTCGGTGACGGTGAGCGGCCAGTCGGTCTCCTACGCCATGCCGGGTCAGGAGCGCAGGGCAAAGCCGGAGCTGCTGCGGTTCGGCGTGCAGCAGGGACTCGCGGAGCAGGCCCGACTCGTCCGGGGCGCCTGGCCGGACGCGGGCGGGACCGGAACCGGGAACGCGACCGGTGAGACAGACGGGACCGGAACCGGGACCGGGAACGCGACTGGCGGGACAGACGGGACCGGGACCGGGACTGGGAACGCGACTGGCGGGACAGACGGGACCGGGACCGGCGCGACAAGCGGGAGCGGGGGTGGCGCGGGCGAGGACGGGATCGTCGAGGCCGCGATCACCGAGACCGTGGCGCGGGACACCGGGTTCTCCGTCGGGGACGTGTTCACGATCGAGGGACGGCTCGACCAGGCGAAGGTCCGCGTCAGGATCGTCGGCGTCTTCGAGCTGCGGGAGCCCCGCTCCGGCCGCTGGAACGGCCAGGCGCTGCTCGCCCGGGGCGTCGAGATCGGCGACTACGTCACCCACGGGCCGCTCATGGTGTCCGAGCGGACGTTCCTGCGGCGGTTCGTCGCGGGCACGTCCGTGACCTGGCTGGCCGTACCCGACCTGCGCCCGCTCCCGAGCGAGCGGCTGCGGCCCTTCGCCGCCGAGGTCGGCTCCCTCCAGAAGGTGCTCAGGGCGCGGCCGGGCTGCGAGGGCTGCTCGCTGTCCACCCGCCTGCCGGAAAGGCTCACCCAGCTCGCCACCGCGACCCTGGTCGCCAGGTCGACCATGCTTGTCCCGGTGCTGCAGTTGCTGCTGCTGGCCGCCTACTCGCTGACGCTGACGGCCCGGCTGCTGGCCGACCACCGGCGGATGGAGACGGCGCTCCTGCGCTCCCGGGGGGCCGGGGCCGTACGGCTGGCGCTGCTCGCCGCGGGCGAGGCTCTGCTGGTCGCGCTGCCCTGCGCCGTGGTCGCCCCGCTCCTGGCCCTCCCACTGCTCGGGGCGGTCAACGCGCTTCCCTGGACGGGAACGTCCGGGACGCCCATCGAGGTCGGCGCGGGGCCGGCCGTCTACCCCGCCGCCTACGCCGTCTCGGCGGCGGTGGCGCTGGGCTGCGCCGTGCTGATGACCCTGCCCGCGCTGGGCGGCGCCCGCCGTACCTATGTGGCCGAGCAGGGGACGCGCGGGCGCGGTGAGCGGTACGGCCTGCTCCAGCGGGCGGGCGCGGACGTGGTGCTGCTCGCTGTCGCCGCGCTGGCGGTGTGGCAGATGCAGCGCTACGGCGCCCCGGTCACCACGACCGCCGGAGGCGAGCTCGGCATCGACCCGCTGATCGTGGCCGGCCCCGCAGTCGCCCTGCTCTGCGGAGGCCTGATCGGGTTGCGCTTCGTGCCTCCGGTCTCCCGGATCGCCGAGCGGCTCACCTCCCGCCGCGCCGACCTGGCGCCCGCGCTGGGAGCCTGGCAGGTCAGCCGCCGTCCCGCGCGCTACTCGGGACCCGCGCTGCTGCTGACCATGGCGATCGCGATCGGCGTCGTCAGCATGGCGACCACCGCCACCTGGCGCGACTCCCAGGAGGACCAGGCCAGGCACCAGGCGGGAACCGACCTGCGGGTGGCCTCGCCGCCGGACAACGCGGAACTGGGACCGCTCGGACGGGCGGCGGCCTACGCGGCGCTGCCGGGCGTGACCTCGCTCAGCCCGGCCTACCAGGTCGGAAGCGAGCTGGCGGGCGAGGAGACCAACCTGCTCGCCGTCGACGGGAGCGAGCTGCCCGGCATGCTCAAGCTCCGTCCCGACCTGTCGGGCGACCCGGTCGGCGTGCTCGCGCGCAGGCTCACCGCGGCGCGCCCCCGGCTGCCGGGACTGCCGATCCCGGGCAGGCCGGAACGGCTGCTCGTGCGGACGCGGCTCGCGGCCGACGACCCCGCGCTGGCCGAGCCGTACGGGTCGGCCTCGCTGACGCTGGTGATCGCGGACGGCGAGAACGTCCGGCACCCGGTCCGGTTCACTCCCGGCCTGGGGGAGCGGGAGACGGCGATCGACCTGGCGGCTCTGCACGGGCGTGGCGGACGGCTGACCTACCCGCTGACCGTCGCCGAGATCGTCGCCGACGTGCCGCTGCCCCCGGTGGGGACCGGTTTCGAGACGGCCGTGCTGCGCATCGAGACGGGCGAGGGCGCCCAGGTGGGACCGGCGGCGGGGATGCGGCTGGCGCACGGGATCACGGCCGAGCTCGCGATGGAGCAGAGCTATGAAACCGGGCACGGACTGTTCGCCGCCGCGTTCGGGGTCCCGCCGCGCCGCGAGATCTACGACACGCTCGCCCCGCAGCGGATCACGGTCGTGCCCGTGCCGCGGGACGTGCCGGACAAGGCCCTGTTCCCCGGTGAGGGCGCTCCGCAGGGCACCTACCTCGGCCCGCTGCCGGTGATCCTCACCGCCGACCTGGCCGCCAGGCAGCACCTGGTCACGGGCTCGACGGCCAAGGTCACCCTCGACCGGCGGAACACCGTGATCAAGGTCGCCGGGATCGTGGACGAGCTTCCCGGGACGCCTTCTGACAAACCGGCCGTACTGCTCGACTGGCAGACCATGCAGGCGTGGGACCTGTTCGGCCACCGCACCCCCCGCCTGCCGACCGAGTGGTGGCTGGGCACGGGCGGGGCGGAGACCGCGGCGGCGGCCGAACAGCTCGGCCGTCACCCCGCGTGGGATGTGACCGTGGTCGACCTGTCCTCCCTGGCGGGCGGGCTCAGGGACGACCCGCTCGCGAACGGCCTGCGCGGCGCGCTGGTCCTCGGCTTTCTCGCGGCGCTCGCCTTCGCCCTGCTCGGCTTCGTCGTCAACGCCGCGGTCGCGGCCAGGGAGCGCATGGCCGAGTTCGCCATCCTGCGGGCCCTCGGCGTCGGCTTCCGCCAGGTGTTCGGGCTGCTGGCGGTCGAGCAGGCCTTTCTCATCTGCCTGTCGCTGACCGCGGGCACCACGGTCGCCGTGGTCGTCGCCTCCCTGGTCGTCCCGCACATCGTGCTGACCGGCCAGGCCGCCGCCGTCACCCCGCGGGTGCTGCTGGACATCCCCTGGACCGCCACGCTGGCCCTGTTGGCCGCGGTCGCCGTGCTGCTGTTCGTGATCGTCGCCGTGCTGGCCCGCGTGCTGCGGCGCCAGGGCATGGGCCGCGCCCTGCGGATCGGGGAGGACCGATGAACCCCTGGACACTGGTACGGGTCAACCGGGGTGTCGCCGCCGTGCTCGGCCTGCTGGTGCTCAGCGCCTGCCTGCTGGTCGCCGCCCTGCCCAAGGTCACGCAGTCCGCCTACGACGAGGCGCTGCGCGACACCATGGCCGACAGCGAGCCGAGCCGTACCGACCTGGTCGTGTCCAGCCGGCGTCGCAGCAGCCCAGACATACCGCTCACCCCCGAGACCCTGCTGGGGATGGAGCGAAGGTTCAGGGAGGCGCTGCCCGCCGAGCTCCACCCGGTCGTGTCGCCGCTCGGCACGGGTGGCAGCCACTACGGCGTGTACAAACGCGAAAACCCCATCATCTCGGTGGACGGCGAGATCCGCTCCCACGAGTACCTGGACCTGGGCTGGCTGTCGGACTCCGCCCGGCGTGTCCGCTACGTTGCGGGCCGTCCCCCGGGGCCGCCGGAGAAACTGGACGGCGGGCCGCTGCTGGAGGTGGCGCTGGCCAGGAAGGCCGCCGAGGAGATGCAACTGTCCGTCGGCTCGACCGTGCTGCTCGGCGGTCTGGAGAAGCTGGCGGCCCGCGTCAGCGGGCTGTTCGAGCCGCTGGACCCGGCGAATCGTTACTGGGCGCACAACGTGGCCGTCCACCAGGTCATGAAGGTCACCAAGCCGGGGGCGGACATCCCCGACTCGTACGCCACCGGGCTGGTTTCCGACGCGAGCCTGCCCGAGCTGGGCAGGCTGTACCGCGACACCACCTACCGGTGGGTGATCGGCGTCGACGGCCCGTCGGTCACGACCCTGCGGGCGCCCGAGCTCGTCGAGGCGGTGCGCGCCTTCCGCGGGGCCGTCCCCGTCGTGATCGACGGCCCCTCGCCGGGCTCCCTCGAAACCACGCTCGACGACCTGCTCACCGGGCACCTGGCCCGGCTGCGCGTCGCCGAGTCCCTGCTCCTCCTCGTCGTCGGCGGGCTGCTCGCCGTGGCCCTCGGCGTGATAGCGCTGGCCGTCCGGCTGCTGGCCGAGCGGATGCGTCACGGCCTGGC
This sequence comes from Streptosporangium sp. NPDC051023, assembly GCF_040689595.1. Lineage (NCBI taxonomy): Bacteria > Bacillati > Actinomycetota > Actinomycetes > Streptosporangiales > Streptosporangiaceae > Streptosporangium > Streptosporangium sp. NPDC051023. Next base: position 47,730 of record NZ_JBFBCE010000044.1, read on the forward strand.
CCTCCTGCGGGCCAGGGGCGCCTCTCTGGCCCGGATCGCCGCGACGACGACGGCGACGGTCTCGGCGGTCGCGGTGCCCGCGGCGGCGGCCGGATACGCCCTGTCCTACGCGATGCCGGGCCCGGTCACCCCGATCGTGCACCTCGGGCCGCTCGCCGTCGCGGCCGCCACCGCGCTGCTCGCCGCCGGGCATGCCGTCACCCATCGGTGGCCGCAGACCGACCGGCGTGACGACGTCGTCGCCTCGCGTCCCTCGCCCCGGAGGATCACGGCCGAGGTCGCGGTCGTCGTGCTCGCCCTCGCCGGGACCTACCTGTTGCGCTCACGTGGGCTCACCACCCAGGTGGACGAACGGGGCTCCGACCCCTTCCTGCTCCTGGTACCCGCCGGGCTGACCCTGGCCGTCGCGCTGGTCGTGGTGCGCTGCTATCCCTACCCGCTGCGCCTGGCCGTACGGCTGGCCGGCAGGCTGCGGCCCGCCGTACCCTTCCTCGGCCTGACCCTCGCGGCCAGGGCCAGGCCCGCCGCGACGCTGTCCGCGCTGATCCTGCTCCCCGCCCTCGCGGTCGCGGTGTTCGGCGCCGTGATCTCCGGCGGGCTGGCCATGGCACAGAAGACCTCCGCCTGGCAGCAGGTGGGCGCCCGCGCCCGCCTGGACAGCTACCTTCCCGTCCTCCCGGAGACGGTCGAGCGGATCAGGCGGCTTCCCGGGGTGCGGTCGGCCGTCACCGCGAGGCGGACCATCGCCATGCTGAGCACCGACCGGCAGCAGGTCACCCTGCTCGCGATCGACGTCCCCGCCTACCGGGCCGTCCTGCGCGACGGCCCGCTCGTCCTGCCGGACGCGCCGGTGCTGATCTCGCCCGACCTCGCCGACCGCGGCACGCTCCAACTGCTCGGCACACCCCCGCGCACACTGACGCCCGGCGGGGTCGTCACCGGCCTGTCCCGTGTGTACGGCGGCGGCCCGCTGGTCCTGGCCCCGCCGGACGGCTCCTCGCCCAACACGGTGTTCGTCGACGGCGACGGCCTGGACGCCAGGCGGCTCCTGGCCGCCGCGGGCCTGCCGGGGGCACAGGTGACGACCCTCGACGACGTCCTCGCCGACATCGTCGGAACGCCGTTCACCGCGACGATCGAGCGCGCCTTCAGCATCGTCACGATCGCCCTGGCGGGCTACGCGCTGACCGCCGTGTTCGTCGCCCTGGTGACCGGCGGGGCCGACCGCGCGGGCGCCCTGTCCCACCTGCGCGCCCTGGGACTGTCCCAGGCCCAGGCCCGCCGCCTGACCGTGCTGGAGATCTCCCCGATGATCGTGCTCACCGCCGTCGCCGGGCTGCTGCTCGGCCTCGCGCTGCCCGCCGTGCTGGGGCCGGGCGTCGACCTCAGCGCCTACACCGGAGGCCTCACCGTCGAGGCCTACCCCGCCGACCTGACCGTGCCGGTCCTGCTGGCCGCGGGGCTGGCGGCGGCGGCCGTGCTCGGCGCCTTCGCGTACGCGGCTTTCGGCCGTGGGCGTCCGCTGGGAACCGCCCTTCGAGGACTCCGAGGAGGAGAGTGACGGTGAGCCGACCGACCGAGCCCGACGCGCCTGACATATCCGACGTGCTGCCGTCCTCGCTGGCCGAGCTGGAGGCCGAGGCCGTACGGCACAGCCCCGCCTTCGGGGAGGGCGCGCACATCCTGTGCGACAACCTGGTGCGCATCTACAAGACGGAGGGCGTCGAGGTGGTCGCCCTGCAGGGGCTCGACCTGCTGATCGACGCCGGTGAGCTGGTCGCGGTCGTCGGGGCCTCAGGCTCGGGCAAGTCCACCCTGCTCAACGTGCTGTCCGGGCTGGACGTGCCGACCGCGGGGGTCGCCAGGGTCGCGGGGGTCGACCTGCTGGCGATGACGGCGCGCGACCGGCTGAGGTACCGGCGCGAGGTGGTCGGCTTCGTCTGGCAGCAGACCGCCCGCAACCTCCTGCCCTATCTGACCGCCGCGGAGAACGTCGAACTGCCGATGCGCCTGGCGGGCGGGCGGCGCGGGCGGCCGAGCCGTACGACGCCGCAGGCGACGCGAAAGGGCACGCGCGCGCGGGCAGGGGAGCTGCTGGAGCTACTGGGCGTCGGGTACTGCGCCAGGCGCAGGCCGGGGGAGATGTCCGGCGGTGAGCAGCAGCGGGTGGCCATCGCGGTCGCCCTCGCCAACTCCCCGCAGGTCGTCCTGGCCGACGAACCGACGGGTGAGCTCGACAGCGAGACGTCGGAGGAGGTGTTCGCCGCGCTGCGCAGGGCCAACCGCGAGCTGGGCGTCACCATGGTGATCGTCACCCACGACACCCTGGTCTCCGGGCAGGTGGACCGGACCATCGGCATCAGGGACGGGCGGACCAGCAGCGAGACGCTCCGCCGCGCCTCCTCGGACGGCCTGGTCGTCGCCGAGGAGTACGCCGTGCTCGACCGCGTCGGCCGTCTGCAACTGCCCAGGGACTTCATGAACGAGCTGGACATGGAACGCCGCGTTCGTCTGCGGCTGGAGAACGACCACATCGGCGTCTGGCCGGAGGAGACGGGCGGCCGGCGGGCGGAGGCCGGGGACGGCGCCGGCCGGGCCGGTGGCGAGCCGGGAGGGGCCGAGGATGGGGCGTGAGGAACCGCTGGTCGTCGTCGAGGGGCTGCGCAGGGTCTATCGGAGCGGCCCGAAGGAGGTCGTCGCCCTGCACGAGGTGTCCTTCGAGGCCCATCCCGGGGAGCTGGTCGCGATCCGCGGCCGCTCGGGATCGGGCAAGACCACCCTGCTCAACCTGGTCGGCGGCCTGGACCGCCCCGACGCGGGCCGGGTCACGGTCGCGGGACACGAGGTCACCTCACTGACCGAGGAGGGGCTGCTGGCCCTGCGCAGGGACGTGGTCGGCTTCGTCTTCCAGTCTTTCGGGCTGATCCCCGTCCTGTCGGCGGCGGAGAACGTCGGCGTGCCGATGCGGCTCGTCCGCACCCCGGTGGCCGAGCGCGAGGAGCGCGTCCGCGTGCTGCTCGCGCTCGTCGGCCTGGCCGACCACGCCGGTCAGCGCCCCTACGAGCTCTCCGGAGGCCAGCGGCAGCGGGTCGCCATCGCCAGGGCGCTGGCCAACCGTCCCCGCCTGCTGATCGCCGACGAACCGACCGGTCAGCTCGACTCGCAGACCGGCCGTCAGATCATGCGGCTGATCCGCGCCGTTGCCCGCAGCGAGGGCGTGACCGCGCTGGTCGCCACCCACGATCCCGCGCTGATCACCCTGGCCGACCGGGTCCTCGAACTCCGCGACGGAGCCATGCGTCCGGTCAGCGAGGTCCCAGGTTGATCGAGCCGAACACGTCGCCCGCCTGGATCACGGAGCCGTGGATCCGGGCGTCGCCGCTTATGGTGTTGGAGACGTCGTGGCTCTGCCGGATGACCTTTGCCGTCTCGGAGGTCCAGGACTCCAGCGCGTCCTTGAACGCGGGATCCGTCGCGGCGCGGTCCACGAGGATTCCGGTGATCTCCTCCGAGGTGTCGCCGGTCGCCCCCTCCAGGGCGGCCACCTCGTCAGAGCCGTCTCCGAACCGCTTCCTGGCGAGCGTGACCAGCGAGGTCCACGCGTTCTTGCCGACTTCACCCGCGGCACCGCCGACCAGGGCGGAGATGATCGCAGTCAGTACGGCCGGGTCCATGTCGGCTCCCTGTGCTCTGCTCGTCTTCGGCTTCCGGCTCCGGGAAAGTTCTGTCGTCCCGCGCATCTCCGATTTCCCGCGTGCGCCGGTGACGATTATCCGGGCGTGCGCGGTGGATGGGAAGAGCTCAGGGGTGAGGCTCGGAGCGCAGTTCGGCGAGCAGCTCGCCCTGGCCGGCCAGCAGGTCCGCCAGGATCCGGCGCGCGGCGACCATCAGGTCGGCCACGTCCGGAGTCGACAGCGCGTACACGACGGTCGCCCCGTCCCGGGTGGCGTTCACGATGCCCGCGCGGCGCAGCACCGCCAGCTGCTGGGACAGGTTGGAGGCCTCGATGTCGAGTTCGACCAGGAGGTCCCGGACCGGCAGGGGGCCACGTTGCAGCAGTTCCAGCACCCGGATGCGGAGCGGATGCCCCAGCGTGCGGAAGAATTCGGCCTTGACCTGGTAGAGCGGCACCGGCATGATCAGGACGCTCCGTCGATCTCATCGACGCGCGCCCGCGGCTCTGTCGCGAACTCGGTCATGCGGCCCACTTCTCGTGGATCGGCGACCCGTTGTACCCAACCCAGGAACACAAGACACTTATGATCTGGCAAATTGCATAATTGTTCAAATCGTCAGGTTTCTAGGTAGGATAAGCCAGTGTTCTGTTCCCCAACGCCGCCCGGCCAGCCCCGATCCCGGTCGATTCGAGGATGAGGCAGGGCGCCGCTGGGTACGGGTACCGGCGAGCACAGCCTGACCTGCCGCGCCAGGCTGGATTCGCCGGCGACGCGATGGTGACAAGAGGTCGAGCACGGCCTGCGTGAGGAGTACAGCCAATGGGGCGGGGTCGAGCCAAGGCGAAGCAGACGAAGGTGGCGCGCGAGCTGAAGTACAGCAGCCACGGGATTGACCTCGATCGGCTGCGTGAGGAGCTCAGCGCGGGCGCTGGCTCCACGGCGGACGACCGGGCGGAGGAAAACACCGAGGAACTGCCCAACCGGTAGTTCCCGCATCCGGATCTCGGAGTTGTCCGGCGGCCTGTGCCAGAACCGGCCGCCGGAGTCCGGCAGCCGGTCGAGACGTTCTCCGGTTCACGGAACCACGGGGAAGACACCGCCGAGCAGCAACGCGCCGATCGCCATCGTCAGCGCGTACGTCTCCAACGGGACGAGATCGCGCTCACCCGAGTGCACGCGGCTGCCCGCGAACAGGGTGAAGAAGCACCGCATCACCGTCATCCCGTTGACGCCGACGGCCCCGATCAGCGCGAGCCAGACCAGCGGGGACTCGGCGACCGAGCCGTGGATCAGCAGGTGGCCGCCCGCGAATCCGAGGGACAGCGGGAAACCGGCCGTGGCGAGCCCGCACAGCAGGAACGCCACGGCGAGTCGCGGGGTCCTGGCGAAGTTCCCGCTGGGAACGACCAGCGACAGCGTGCCGCGTCGCGCCTCGAGCGCGGCCAGCGCCATGGCGAATCCCGAGACGGCCAGGGCGGAGACCTCCCAGGTGAGCACCGCTCCGGACACCGCGGCCTGCGAGCCGTTGCCGAGACCGCACGCGACCAGCCCGGTCTGACTCATCATCAGGAAGGCCAGCGCCCGCCTCGCGTTGTTCTGCAGCACTCCGAACACCGAGGCCACGATGGCGGTCAGGCCGCCGACCAGGGCCACGTCGTGCGCAAGCGACGCCGACAGCGCCGTGGCCGACAGGTCGAGCTGGGCGAGCACGCCGAGCGGGGCCGTGCCGAACGCGACCACCACCCCCAGCGGAGCCCGCTCGACGAACCGGGGATACCAGCTGTGCAGGGGGATGACCGCGAACCTGATCATGATCGCGAGCACCACGAGGACGGTTCCCGTCACCCGCAGACCGGCGCCCGCCAGCGCGGTGCCCACGCCGAAGAGCAGGACGCCGGGCACGTGGTAGACCGCGAACAGACGGTCGAGCCCGTCACCTCGCCGCGCCCCCTCGCCGCCGCCGTCGCGCCGCAGCCCGGCCCAGACGAGCCAGGCGGACAGCGCCCACAGCACGACGGCGACCGCCGCATGTCGGACGGCCACGAAACCGGAGGAGACCGCCAGCACCTGCAGTATCCGGGCCATGGTCGCGGGCGGATGCGACGCGAGCGGGCTCATCGCCACGACCAGCAGGCCCGCCGCGCAGGTCACGACGATGACGAGCCTGGCGGCGCCCTCCGGCAGCGCGACGACGGTCAGGCCCGCGACCTGCTGTTTGCCGGTGACGAAGAAGACGGACCGGTTGAGCGGCGGCAGCACGATCGAGAGCGCCGTCGCGGCCGACGCGCAGTACACCGCGGTACGGCGCGCGGCCTGCGGATCGGCGATGCGGGAGACGACGGCGGAGGACGCCAGGAACAGGGCCGCGACCAGCAGCGGGACCAGCGCGATCATGATTCTTGCTCTCCTCGTCCCGTTGTCTCCCCACGCCCTTCGCCCTCCGCGGTCACCGCCGCGACGCTCAGGCCCGCGGGCTCCGTGCGCGCCCCTGTGTGGGGCAGCGGAGTCCACCCGGTGCTCAGCAGCCGCGCCCACCGGTCGTCCAGCGACTCCGCCCGCCTGACCAGGCGGGCCAGACCGCCGACCACGTGGTCCCGCAGCCATGCGTCGAAGTAGCCCCGTTCCAGCGCGTAGCGGTACAGCCACGCCTGGGTACCAGCCGGGACCAGGCGGTCCAGGTACCTGCCCGTCGGCGGCAGTGGCCTGCCCGTCGCCTGTTCCAGGTGGTGGTGGTCGTGGATCAGGCTGGGAGAGCGCAGGATCTGGGCGCTGCGCAACGCGGCGTGCGCGATCAGGTGTGCCAGCGCGAGATAGCGCAGGCCGAGCCCGACCTCGGCCAGGATCACCCCGATCTGGGTCATCGAGGCGTAGGCCAGCGTGCTCTTGATGTCCGTCTGGGCGCGTCCGACCAGGGTGGCGTGGACGGCGGTCAGCGCGCCGACCGCGACGATCGCGATCCGCACCGCCGGTGCTCCCGACCAGACGGATTCGGTGCGCAGCAGCAGGTACGGCCCCAGGCTGACGGAGATCGCGCCGTAGAAGACGGCGCTCGACGGCGTCGGTCCCTCCATGGCCCGGGGCAGCCAGCCGCCCAGAGGCACCTGGGCGGCCTTGCCCATCGACGCCCACAGCAGCGGAAGGCCGATCAGGAAGGCGTCCCAGGTGGAGGTGGGGGCCTGAAAGCCCGCCCATCCGCTGTCACCCTGGACGCCCGTACCCGCGAGCGCGCCGGTCACGGTGGACGAACCGGTGGCGTGGTGCAGCCACACCACGGCGGCCAGCAGTCCCACATCGCACGCCCGGTAGGTCAGGAACGCGCGCAGGCCGTGCTCGACGGGCTTCCTCCGCTCGTGGAAGAACGCGATCAGCAACGCCGAGGTCAGGCCGGCGAGCTCCCATCCCACGAAGGTCAGCTCCAGGGCTCCGGCGAGGGCGACGAGCTCGACGCCCGCGCCGAACAGCGCGAGGAGCATGTAGAACCGGAGGTATCCCGGTTCCTTGTGCAGGTACCGCTGGGAGAAGACGCCGATCAGGCCGCTCAGGAGCGCGGTGAGGACGGCGAAGGGAAGCGAGAGGCGGTCGCCGACGAGCAGCAGGTGGAACTCGGACTCTCCCGTGCCGAACCAGGTGCCGACGGACACCGTCACCATCCGCTGGCCGCCGCCCAGCATCATGCAGGCGAGCGCGATCGCGGACGCCATCGCGAGCCCGAAGGCCAGCACGACGGCCGTGGAGACGGCACGCTCGACCCGTCGCCGCCCTTGCCAGGCGAACACCGCCATCAGCGCGAACGCGCAGAGGGGGAACCCGACGATCGACAGCAGGAGGAACTGCTGAACCGTGTCGCTCACGGCACCTCCTGGACGTGCGCCATGGGACTCGCGGGCTCGTTCCCCGCCGTCCCCGAGGGGACCGCCTCTGGAGACACCCGCGTTGAGGGGATCGCCTCCGAGAGCTCCGCGGTTTCCGAGGGGACGGTTCCCGGGAAGATGGTTTCCGGGGACGTCCCCTCGGGGAGCACCGTCTCGAACGCGGCCATCGCGTGCGCGAATCCCAGATGTCCCCGGTTGCCCGCGTAGAACTGCGCGGAGCGGTTCACCATGGGGAACACGGCGTCCTCCGGGGTGTACGGCAGGAAACGGCCCCGGGTGAACACGTGCATCGCGTCGGAGACCGGGCTCCACGCCACGAGCTGGATCCAGCCGTTGGCAACGAGCCGGTTCAGCCCCGCGTGCGCGTCCAGGATCGCCGTCAGGCGCTCGGGCTCGGCCTCGACGACCAGCAGCAGCCGTACCGGCTCGTGGATCTCGACCATCTGCCAGGGCAGTCCCGTGCGCAGGTCGGAGGCGTGGCCGTCCATCACGCCGAGCAGTCCCACGATGTTGTGCGGGAGCTTCGTCCCGCACCCGTAGCCCGCTGGGTCCACGTAGCTGAAGTAGTACTCCAGGTTGATGCCCGCGCAGACCGGCCCCGCCGCGAGCAGCAGGTTCGTCAGGAGGTCACCTGAGGCGTCGCCTTCCGGGTCGTACGAGACGAGGAAGGCCCGCCGGTCGAGGAAGAGTCCCCGGGTCCGCGAGCGCCGTCCGACGATGCACGCCGCGTTCGTCGCGTGGCCGTACTCGGGCCTTGGCTGGCCGAGGTCGACGGTGTGGCTTTCGACGTGGGCGAGTGCGGCGTCGAGGGGAAGGTCGAGGGGTGCGGACTCGAACCTGCGGCACCGCTCGTGCGCCGCCAGGACGCACGCCTCCGCCATGACCCGCTTCGCCTCCTCGACCGAGGAAAGGAACCGCTCGGGGATCAGGTCCTCGTCGTAGTAGGTCATGGAGTCGTCGCAGGTGTTGTGGTACGCCCCGACGAACCACGTGTCCTTGGGAATGTCCGTCCCCAGGTCGCGCAGACCCTCGCGCACCCCGGCGTGGTTGGCCATGGCGGCGAACGCGCGCGCGTTGGGGCCGCCGCGCCCGCCGCCGGTCGCGCCGCAGTCATGCGCCGACTCATGCGGGTTGTTGAGGCTGGACGAGCCGTGCCCGACGATCAGCACGACCGGGGAGAACCGGCGGCCGAGGCCGGTCGTCCGCAGGGCGGCGGAGACCACGCCGACCATCTCCGGCACGGAGTATCCCCGCAGCAGGCCGTCGCCGTGCTCCTCCGTCGCGGTCGCGGCCCGTTCGAGGGCCAGCCTGGTGACGGGCGCGGCGCCGGTGCCGTGGTCCAGACGCTGGGACCAGCGGTGGAACAGACGTGGGAAGAGGCAACGGCCGACCAGGGTGACGACGTGGGCGAACCCGAGGCCGAGCGTGATCACGCTCCCACGCGCGAGGGTCCTGCTCCCGACGGTGAATCCCCGGCTCAGCCCGCCCCGCCCGCGTCGCGGCACCGCGTGCCGTCCCGCGCGCGTCGCGGCAGGCTCCTCGACGACCAGGTGTTGAGGGGTGACGACGACCGGGCACAGCGGGCGCGCGCGTATCTCGTCGATTCCTCGGTAGGTCATGGCGACCCCGAAGAAGCCCGCGTAGCCGTAGGTCTCCGCCTGCGGGAAGTGCTCTTCCAGGTGCCTGCGCAGGGACTCCTCCCGCTCGTCGATGCAGAACACGGCCTGCATCCGGGCGGGCGGCGTGACCTGGGTGGCCCCGCCCACGATCTGCTGGTGCGCGGAAAGCGCGTCGAGCACCCCGACCCGGTGCCGTCGCTCGTAGGCCAGGTGCAGCAGGCGGCGCCGTTCGGTCTCGTCGCAGGACGCGACCGCTTCGAGCCAGGCCGTCGCGTGCCCGGCCTCCGCGAAGACCGCCATGTCCACGGGCATCACCTGTGCCAGCACGAACGCCTCGTAGACCAGTTCGAGGACGGGTCGCGCGGGCGGCTCCCCGCTCGGACCGGGGAGCCGGTCGAGGTCGGCGACCGTGGCGTGAGGGCCGAGGTAGCCGACCATCGCGTACCGCGCCGCGTACGCGTCGAGGACGAGTTGCACGGCCAGGTAGTCGACGAGCCGCGCGGCGTGCGCCTCGACCGGCGCGCGGTCGGGCCGGTGCTCGAACTGGCGCATCATGCCCGCCCAGCCGCGCAGCGACAGCAGGGTCGCCTCGATCGCGGCGCCCCACTCGGGTTCCGGCACGGCCAGTTCCCGCAGGGCCCACGCGACGGTCCGCTCCGCCGTCCAGGCCTCCGTCTCCTGCCGCCTCAACTCGGTGTCCAGACCGCGCAGGAACCGGTCGGGCGGGCCGCCCGGCTGGCCGTACAACCGCCGGAAGGCGTGCAGGAAGCCCTGCCCGCGTTCCGGCATCGGCCAGTAGGCGATGCCCTGGTCGAGGAAGGCCGCCGACAGCCGGATCAGCAGCGGATGGACCAGCTCGTCGGTGTCGGTGCCGGTCGTGGCGAGGATCTGGTCGCGTCTGCGCGGTGAGGGGGCGCCGGTACCGCGCAGGTGCGGCGCCGCCTTCTCGAGCCTGTTCCACAGGGTGTCGAGCAGCTGTGCCTGCAGCGCCCGCGCGCCCGGTTCGGGAACGGCGGACCCTGTCCAGTCACGCCTGGCCTGCGCGAGCAGCTCGACGCGTCGTTGCGCGTCCAGGCGCTCGGTGAACCGGGTCCGCTGGTCCGTCTCCAGGAGCAGCCAGCTCAGGGCCGCGCCTCGCGGGACCTCGAACAGGTGCCGCAGCCGGATGGCGTGGAACCGCCCGGGAGTCGGGCCGCCGGGGACCAGCGGGGTCTCGCTGGAGACCTCAGCCTCGACGACCGCCTCGATGTCACCGGGCCTGATGCGTCCGGAGTCGACGAAGCCCTGGAACGCGGCCTCGCTCTGGAACGGCTCGGTGCCGAACACGCGCGCCGCGCTGACGACGGCCTCGTCGAAGGGGAGGTGCTCGAACGCGTGCAGGGTGTTGTGGTGGACGAATGTCTGCAGCGGCGCCTGGTCGGGCAGCAGCTTCGCCGCCCGCTCGACCAGGTCGGCGATGCCCGCGGAGCCGTCCTCGACCGCGGGGCCCGCGGCCGTGTCCAGGTGGCTCATGCGCGCCTCCTGCGCCGGGTCGCCTGCGGGTGCGACGAGACCGGGGTGAGCCGGTCGAGCCCGCGCAGGGTGAGGGTGGCGTGCCACTCCCGGGACATCGTGGCCAGCCCGGACAGGAAGGTGTGGTCGACCAGGGCGGCGTCCTCGACGTCGACGACGACCTCGGTGACGTCCTGGCGCGCGCCGCCCGCGCCATCCGCGGCGCTCGCGGCGTTCACCGTACGGCGCAGCGGCAGCAGCGTGGTGAAGATGGCGGCGCCGGGGACGCGGATGTGCAGCACGTCTCCGGTGCGGGTCGCGTCGGCGCGGGGACGGAGGAAGGCGAGCGGCGGCACCCCGCGAACCAGGTGCAGCACGATCTTGAGGGCGAGACCGGCCGCGACGCCCATGAGCAGGTCGGTGGCGAGCGTGACGAGCAGGGTGGTCAGGAACAGGGCGAGCTGGTCGAGACCGACCTCTCCCGCGTGGATGAACTCTCGGGGGGAGGCGAGCCTGGTGCCGGTGTAGACGAGCATGGCGGCCAGCACCGCGAGGGGAATGGTCTGCAGCACGCCGGGAAGGAGGGCGACGAACAGCAGCAGGAAGGTGCCGTGGAAGAAGTTGGACCACCGGGAGGTGGCGCCCGCGTCGATGTTGGCCTTGCTGCGGACGATCTCGGAGATCATCGGCAGGCCGCCGAGCAGGGCGGAGACGAGGTTGCCGCCGCCGAGGGCGAGCAGGTCGCGGTTGAGGTCCGAGGAGCGCTTCTCCGGGTCCATGGAGTCGACCGCGAGCACGGTCAGGGTCGACTCGATGGTGCCGATCAGGGCGAACATCACCACGTACTTCAGCGACGTGCCCGTGAAGATCATGGAGAAGTCGGGGAAGGCGACGGCGTCGAGCAGGGTGCCGGGAAGCCGGACGAGGAACTCGGGGCCCAGGTGGTAGGTCGCGGTCATGAACCGGTAGTCGTGCGGGGTGCCCAGCTGGAACAACAGCGCGACGGGCACGGTCACGGCGAGCACGACCAGCGGCGCGGGCACGACACGGGCCCACCTGGCGCGGATCAGGGGCATGCCGAACATGATCAGCAGGCCGAGCGCGCCCAGCATCAGGATGCGGGGGTTGGCGTTGACGAGGCTGTGCGGGATCTCCGCGATCAGGCCGAGGGGCTCCTTGCTCTGGGGCTTGACCCCCAGGGCGACGTGCGCCTGCTTGGAGATGATGATGACCCCGATCGCGGCGAGCATGCCGTGCACCACGGAGGGGGACATCGCGATCCCGACGGTGGCCACGCGGCACAGCGCGAAGACGATCTGGATGACCGCGGCGACGACGCCGACGGCCAGTGCCCTGCGGTATCCGGCTGCGAGATCACCGCCGCCGAGTTCCTGGACCGCGCCGAGCGCGATCACGATCAGGCCCGCCGCGGGGCCCTTGATGGTCAGGGGCGCGCTGCCGAGCAGGCTGACCAGTATGCCGCCGATGATCGCCGTCAGGACGCCGGCGACCGGCGGGAACCCGCTGGCCAGCGCGATTCCCAGGCACAGCGGGAGCGCGATGAGGAAAACCAGGAAGCCGGACTTGACGTCGGCCTTCGGGAACGCGCTACGGGGCGCGGCGGATAAGTCGTCGGGGCTGTCAGGGGTCTTCAGGTCTTGACGTTCGGGCGTCACTGCGGTCCTCACAGGGGCGTGGGCGGTCTCCTCCGGCCGTGTTCGGCCGGAGGCGGTGCGTGTGGGGAACGCCTGCTCGCAGGCGTTCGGCACGCACGGGTGGACCGCGGGCGTCGCTGCTCTTGGGACTCGTCTCCGACGGTCCCGTCCTGTGGATCGCGACGACGACGCCTCGCGCACGAAGGCGGGACTCCGTCGTTCCGACGTCCGTGAGGTCGTCCTTGACCTCTCTGGAGTCGTTTTCGAACGTGCACTGTCCATCGTCGAGGGCCGTGACGGCCAACAGGCCGGTGGTCAGGCCGGTGGTCTCGCCGGTGCTCTCGTCGACGGTCGTGGGGTCTGTGGTCTCGTCGGCGCCCGTGCTCTCACGGCCGTCGGTGTCCGTGGTCGCGGCGCGGTCGTCGGGGAGCGCATGCGATCGGCCGCCCTCGGGGGCATCCGCCCACGCCCCCGCCGATCCATCGCGCCGACCCTCCGGGCCCGCCTCGGCCACTCCGATCCCGGGCGGGACATCCGCCGCTCCGGGACGCTCCTCGTGGCGTGTTTCCCCCTCGTCACGCGCGGACTCCGCGTGATGTCCGGACTTCTCGTGATGTGTGGACTTCCCGTGATGGGTGAGCCCCTCGTGAAGCCCGGACTCCCCATGGTGCGCGGACATGCCGACGCACGCCGCGGACATCGCCCTGGCCGCGGACGGGGCGATCGCCTCGATCCACGGCGTCATCGCCATCACGATCGCCAGTGCCGCTCCGATCGCGTGGAGCAGGTTCCTGCGCGCATGACGCGAGGGGGCCCGGGCGATGCGGGCGGACAGGGGTTCGGGGGGTAGCGGGGTCACTCTGGCTCCGGGCCACGATATAGGGCGAGGTGAAGCCTCATGATTGATCCAGAAAAGGATTAAAAAGGTCAAGACCTACGAAGCGTGATTGTTTACTCTCTATCCGTTGCTTCGCATTCCGTCTGACCGCACTCTAGCTGCGGCGATCCATCCGTTACCTAATTTTGTTCCGGTCAATGCCACTATGACTTTCCGTAAACATCGCAGGTCGTAAACGAGGAAGTGTTACCAAAGCGTTATCGTGTCGCTGGTGGATTGCGGCTTTCTCGACATGGATATAAGCATTCGACGGGATGCTCTCCCTATAACGCAAATACCTAACATCGTCTTCTCTATAAGGCGAATACCTAATTTTTCCGCTCCATAACACACTTACCCAACATGAGGAGATTGTCGAGTCCTCCAAAAGAGGGACACCCCAAAGGCCTGGGCGGCGATCCCGGATGAACCACCCTTTGCGGTAGAAGCCTCCCGAGACGGATGAACAACTTGGATGGCGGGCGAAGCAGGAGAAGACGACAAGACGCGCGGGGGAGACGAGAGGCGACGGCCAGCCGCCTCAGAGAAGGATGGCGTTCCCGGCGAGGGTTTTCCCCGGCTTCCGCCCCGAGGCGCCGCTCCTTGGCAGACGCTTAACGTGCGCATTCTGCGGGCGCGTTCGCGGCCCGTGTGCCAGGAAGGAGAGGTCATGGCAGGCGAGACGGCGGCCGAGCTGGAGGGGTTCGGCTATCTGGAGGCGGAGTTCGGCGACGACGGGCGCCCCATCAGCACACCCGGCGCGCCGGACATCGCGCGCTCCCACGGCGCGACCGCGCCGACCGACGTGATCGTGATGGTTCACGGCTGGAACAACACCCACCTCAGCGCCAGGGCGCTCTACCAGGACCTCGCCCGGTCGCTGCGCGCGGTGTACGGCGGCCAGCACGCCGACGCCCTGCGCGGCCGTACGCTCACCCTGCTCGGCGTGCTGTGGCCGTCCTGCCAGTGGGACTGGTTCGAGCGCATGGCGGGCACGATCGGCGCGCTGGACGCCGCCCCCGCGACCGAGCTGCAGATCAGGCTCGACGCGCTGCGCGGGCTGTTTCCCGCGCGGGAGGACAGGGAGAGACTGGAGCGGGCGCGGACTCTCGTGCCGGACGTCGAGAGGTCGCAGGACGCGCGACTGTCGTTCGTGAGGCTGGTCGTCGGCCTGCTGAACCGGGGGGCCGAGGACGCGGAGGACGCCTCCGACCAGCTGTTCTCGCTTCCGCCTCGGACGCTCGTCGAGCGCTTCTCACCCCCTCCGGCCCTCGCGGGCGACTCACCTCGGCCGGCCCTCGCGGGCGACTCACCTCGGCCGGCCCTCGCGGGCGACTCACCTCGGCCGGCCCTCGCGGGCGACGCGGCTCTCGCGGGCGAGCTGGAGTGGAACCCGCTCGGCGGCCTCCTCGACGGACTCCGCAACCTGGTCGACTTCGCCGCCTACTACCGGATGAAGGAGCGCGCGGGCACGGTTGGCAGGAACGGTCTCGCGCCGTTCCTGCGCACCGGGATCCCCCAGGGGGCCCGTATCCACCTCGTCGGCCACAGCTTCGGCGCGCGGCTGGTCACGGCCGCCGCCGCGACGGGTGGTCTCGGGCACCGCTGCTCCGTCAGTCTGCTGCAGGGCGCTTTCTCCCACCACGGCTTCGCGCACGGCTACCTGCCGGGCCATGACGGCTTCTTCAGAAAGGTGGTGACGTCCGGCGTGCTGAGCGGTCCGATGGTCATCACCCACACCCGCAACGACAAGCTGGTCAGCCTCGCGTACGCGCTGGCGTCCCGGCTCGCGGGCCAGGACGGCGCCAACGTCGCCGCCGAGATCGGCGGGGCCGACAGCCTCTACGGCGCGATAGGCGCGAACGGCGCCCAGGTCACCCCCGAGGCCGTCCAGGGACTCCTGCTGCCCGTCGGCCAGCCGTACGCGTTGACGGCGGGGCGCCCCCACAACCTCAAGGCCGACGCGTTCGTCAGCGGCCACTGCGACGTGACCGGTCCCGAGGTCGCGCACGCGATCCTGTCGGCGGTCGCGGCCACCCCCTAACCCCGCCCCGCACCTCCGTTCCGCCTCCGCCCCCTCCCGGTCCCCGTCCCGTCCCTGCCTCCGGCTCCGCCCCGCCGCCTCCGTCCTGGGGCCGCCTTCGTCCCCGTCCCCGTCCGGGGTCATGCCAGGCGGCGGGCCAGTTGCACTCGTGAGGTGATGCCGAGCTTGGTGAAGACATGGCCCAGGTGGTACTCAACGGTCTTGACGCTCAGCACCAGGTCGCGGGCCACCTGCCGGTTGGTCAGGCCGCTCGCGGCCAGGCCGGCGACCGCGTACTCCTGCGGGGTGAGGCCGAGCGGGTCGGTGCGGGGGGTGCCGGTCGTGCCCGAGCCGCAGGCGGCCAGTTCCTGCCTGCAGCGCACGAGATAGGGGGCGGCTCCCAGCCGGTCGAGGATGTCGTGCGCGGCCCCGAGGTGCCCGGCGGCCAGCCTGCGGGCACCGCCCCTGCGCAGGAACGCGCCGTACTCCAGCCGGACCCGCGCCTCCTCAAGCGGCTGGTCGATCCGCTTGAGGTGGATCAGCGCCGTGTCGAACGACGCCTCCGCCTCGGCCCGCCTGCCCTCCTCGGCGGCCAGCAGCCCGCGCAGCCGCGCCGCCGAGGCGAGCGCGGAGGAACGGTCCCGCAGCTCGGCCACCGCCTCGTACTCGTCCAGGAGCGCGCGTGCCTCGGCGAGGGCGCCGGTCCTGACCAGCGCCTCGACCAGAGGCTCACGCCAGCGGACGACACCGGGCTCGTCGACGCCGTCACCGCGTTCCGCGTTCAGGAGCGGGGTGAGCGACGCGACCACGTCCCGATGGTTGCCCCGCGCGTGCTGGATCGTCGCCCTGGCCAGTGCCGCGCAGGCCACGTTTCCCGGCTCTCCCAGCTCACGCGCCCAACGGGCCGCGGCGTCCGCGTGCGCGGTCGCCGCCTGCCAGTCGCCGCGCCCGGCGAGCGGGTACGCGGCGACGGTGTGCGCCAGGCACAGCAGCCACCGCTGGCCCGAGTCGGCGGCGAGCGAGACCGCCTGCTCGGAGCGGGCGAGGGCCTCCTCCCAGCGTCCGCTCCGGTACTCGGCCTCCGCGAGGTAGGTCGTGGCCATCGGCCCCAGGTGCACCAGCCCGGACCTGGCCGAGGCGGCGGCGCCGAGGTCACGCCGCGCGCCGTCGAGGTCGTCGGTCCACAGGCGCAGCACGCCCCGAGCGACCAGGCCGTCCAGCAGCTCGGGACGGCCGTCGGCGCCCTCGCCGGGTGTCCCGGCCACCAGGTCGAGGCCCTCGGCGAAGCGTCCGCTGATTCCGTGACCGAGGGCCAGCACGTCGCGCAGACCGTGCGGGCCGTCGGCGGGAAAGTCGCGCGGGCCGGGGGAGGGAAGGTCGTGCGGGCCGGGGGAAGGGCCGAGCGCGATGGCGCGCCGCGCCCACTCGACGGTCTGGGCGCCCTGCGACTGCGCCAGGCACAACCACGCGAGCTGTTCGGCGGCGCGGCGTCCCAGGTCGGGGCGGCCCTCCTGCCACGCCTGGACGAGCAGCCGCTGCGCGCTCTCCCGCCTGCCGGTCGCCAGGGCGATCCTGCCCAGCACGTACTGGCGCAGCGGGGTGCGCTCCATCGACTCCAGCGTCTCCGCCAGTCCCTTCGCCTGCGTGACGTTGCCGCCGAGCAGCTGGTACTCGACCGCCGTGCACGCCCTTCGCTCGCGGGGCGCGGTCACGGCGGTGAGCGGCACCGCCGCGAAAAGGTGACCCGCCGCGGAGTTCCAGCGCCCCGCCCGCGCCTCGCCCGCCGCCAGGAGTTCCAGCTCCCGCGCGATCTCCTCGTCCGGGCCCGCCGCCGCGGCGCCCCTGTGCCGCAACGAGACGGCCCGGTCGGTCTCGAGTACGGCCGCGCCCGCGTGCAGCCGGGCCCGCTGCGCCGCCCCGAGCCGCTGGTAGACGGCGGCGCGAAGCAACGGATGGGGGAAGGCGATCGTCCGCGCCGGGCCCGGGATCTCCTCGAGCAGCCCGGCCCCGACGGCCTCCTCAAGCGCGGGCAGCGGCGCCGGGACCTGTGAGAGCTCGACCGCTGTGGCCAGGGTGCTGGACAGGCCGAGCACACAGGCGGCCTGCACGAGGTCACGCGCCGCCTGCCCGCACCTGCCGAGCCTGGTCTGGACGAGGGAGATGTAGGAGCGCGGCGCGGGCAGCGGTGAATGCGCGTTCTCCAGTGCCTCGGGCGCCACCTCCTCAAGGAGCGCGCCGATGTGCAGCGGGCTGCCCTGGGTGTGGACGCGGAGCCGCTCCGCGGTCACCGCCGACAGGCGCAGGCCGTTCCTGCGGCCCGCCAGGTCCCTCACCTCGCTCGTGGTGAGTCCCCGCAGTTTGAGGCGCAGCGTCGAGTCGTCGGCCAACAGCCTGCGCAGGCCTTCGGGCAGCCGCGCGTCGCCGGGATGCTCGACGACCACGACGGCCAGCACCCGATCGGCCCGCAGCCGCCGCAGGGCGAAGGTCAGGGCGGCCAGCGACGGAGCGTCGGCCCAGTGGGCGTCGTCGACGACCATCACCACCGCCCCCGCTCCGTCCTGCAGGCTGCCGAGGTGGTCGAGCAGCGCCGACCCCGCGGCCAGCGGTCCCCTCTCGTATGTCACCGGCCGCGCCTGCGGCATGAGCTGGGTGAGCACGCCGTACTCCAGGGTGGACTCCGCCGCGTCGCCGCTCGCGCGCAGCGGGCACGCCGCCCTCCCACTGTCCGGGAACCTGTCCGGGAACCTCCCGCGGTCCAGGAACCGCCGTGTCAGCGAGGATTTGCCGATCCCCGGGGGACCGTCGACGACGACGATCCTGGGACGGCCCTGGCACGCATGCTCCAGCGCGGCCTCCAGCAGCGCCAGCTCGTGCCTGCGGCCGACGAACGCTGTCATGAACCCCTCCTTCCGAACCCTCGATAGCTGGAGGGGGAAGGAGGGATCCTGATACACCCCGGCCTCAGAGAGTGATCCACTCCGTGGTGATCACGGATGTGGCCAGGTGACAGCTGAGGCTGAACGCACCCATGATCACGTGGTCGCCGCTGAAGCGGCCGAGGGGGTCGGCGGTGAGCGTCACCGGCCGGTTGCCGTTGACCTCGATCCTGGCCTGCTGCGGCGGCAGCAACTGGCCCACGATCCGCCCCGAGGTCTCGCCGGTGGAGATCTCCAGCTCGATGACCGTCCCGCCGCACTGGAAGGTCAGCAGGCGCGGCTGTTCGTCGCCGCGTACTCGGACCGGATGCTCCAGGGAGTCGAAGGTCAGCGCCGCGAGTTCGGCGTCCAGCGTGTGCAGCGCGAAGGCCTCGATCACCGCCTGTACGGCGGCCGGCGCCGGAGGGTCGAAGATCTCGGCCGCCCGCCGCAGCTCGCGCTCCAGCTCCTCGTCGTTCACCGGATGCCCCGATCGTTCAGGAGGGCGCGCAGCCGTCGCAGGCAGCGCTGCCTGATGGGCCCGATGCTTCCCACGGCCAGGCCGAGGGCCGAGGAGACCTCCTCGTAACTCGGCGGTGGCGAGGTGATCAACAGCCGTAACAGCCGCTGGCAGTTCTCGCCGAGCTGCTGGAAGGACTGCCAGACCTGACGCAGGCGGTCCCTGTCCCTGGCCGCGTCCTCGGCCGCGATCACCGACTCCTCAGGGGTCGGCTCGTGGCTGAGCAGGTCGAGCACCTGCGGACTGTCGCTGAGCGACAGGGCACGCTCGGTCTTGAGCACTTTCAGGCACTCGTGCCTCGCGGTGCTGGCCAGCCACGACCCCACCTTGTCCGGCTCGCGGATCTGCCGGAGGCTCTGCGCGAGCCTGAACCACGCGGTCTGGTAGACCTCAAGCCCGTCCGCGTCGGAGAGCCGGTAGGACCGCACGACGGACCACACCAGCGGGCTCAGCCCTTCCACGAGCCCCTTCCAGGCCGCGGCGTCCCCGTCGACCGCGGCCAGGAAGAGAGGGCCGATCGAAGCGCGTTCCATTCGGGAGTCCTTTTCGGTTGGAAGACCGTTTCATCGTCGGAAGCCGTTCCGCGCGGGCCGTCTGCGCCCCGCGCGGAACGGTCAGGGTCAGGCGATGGTCGTCACCTGGGAGGGCGTCCACGTCGGAGGCGTGAGCGCAGAGACGACCCGGTTGTGGATCTTGAGGGAGGAGGCGCCCCGGATGAGGTCACGCGCGGCCACCCGTGGCTCCCTGATGCCCCTCGCCCTCATGTGATCGGCGATCATGCCGACCACCAGGGGCACGGCGAACGACGTGCCGCTCCACCTGGCCATTCCGTCGAAGCGCACCCGATCCTGTGAGGCGTCGGTGAACGCGATCCTCTCGCTGGCCTCCCCGACGTGCTGCGGGAGGCGGCAGGTGCAGTCGTAGGTCGAGCCGTAGCGGCAGTGGCTGAAGGTCGAGTGCTGGTAGTCGTAGGTCTCCACGGAGCCGTCGAGTGGGGAGAAAGCGCTGACCAGGCGCTCTCCGGGGGCGTACACCCTGACCCAGGACCCGTGGTTGCTGAAACAGGCGCGGTCGGCGCCGTCGGTCCGCAACGCGCCGACGGAGACGACGGACTCCTCATACCCCTTCGTCTCCGCGTGGGCCGCGGGCCAGAACTTCATGCTGTTGCCGTTGTTGCCCGCGGCGGCGACCAGCAGGGTGGGCCGGTTCTGGAGCTTGGCCATGAAGTTCTTGAGCGCCAGCAGCGGTTGCGAACGGGTGGTCGCGGTTCCCGCGGACAGGCTGATGATGTCGGGCCAGCCGCCCGCCAGCGCCTTCATGAGCTGCGCGGCGAACATGTCCTCGGGGACGGCCGTCGGGTCGGACAGGGTGTTGAACACCGTGACCTCGGCCTGCGGGGCGACGGCCCCGATCAGGCCCGCGATGAAGGTGCCGTGGCCGACGTACAGGTTGAGGATTCCCTCTCTGTCGAACGGCCTCTTCTCCCCGCCGCCCTGCTTCGAGGAGGGGTGGACGCCCCGCATCCAGGGGTAGGTGTCGTAGCCCTCGACCAGTCCCGTGTCGATCACCATCACCCGGACCGGCCTTCTGAGCGGGGGTCTCCTCACCGGCTCCAGGGTTCTGTAGATGGCCGGGTTCGGCGACGCAGGCGAGGGCACCGGAACCGGCTCGTCCCCGGGGCAGCAGTTCACCGTGATGGAGACGAGGTGGTTGCGCGTCGCGATCTGCCTGTCCTCCCTGCGCTCCAGCGGGCGGATCACCGCCAGCGCGTCGGTCACGTTCGGATCGGATCCGCGGTCACCGGCGTTGGGATCCCCGACGCGGATTCTGGCGACCCCGCTCTCGTCATCGTCGTCGAACCGCACCCTCCTGACCTCGCGAGCCCTGTCCGAGTCGGGGCCGAAAGCCTCCCTGACCACCCTGATGACCAAGTCGGCGTCGTCCTCCGTAGCCAGGATGTGACCCTTCTGGTAGAGGAACTGGGCCTTGCGGTCGGGACCCGCCGCGAGAGGCACGTCATCCATGCCCGCCTGGATATGGTCGAACTGCTCTTGAAATCTGTCAGGTTCCATGACACGGTCCTTGTCGAGAGTGATGTGATCACTTATCAAGAGTCAGCCGGAAGCGGATTGATACACCTCCTGAGGCGTCGGGTGGTGTCCAGCGGCATGGACGCAGTGCACCCTCACGTCTAACATCGATCCGTGGCGCCGGGAAGGTCACAGATCCGGAGTTTTGGCGGAGATCCTCTGGATCTGTTGCCCTTGGTTTTCGCACGACCGAAAGATGCCCTCGCCGGGGCGCACGCCCTGCTGGCGGTCGGGCCCACGCCGTATGACGCCTCGGTGGCTCACCAGGTGATCGGCATCTGGCATCGCGACTTCGGCGATCTCACCGTCGCGATCGGTCACCTGCGGCGGGCCCGTGTCCTGGCCGCGCGCTCCGGTTCGCCCGACCGTGAGGCGGATGTGCTGGCCACCCTGGGGGCCGCCCTCATCCACGCGGGCCGTACCCGCCACGGGATGGGCGCGCTGCAGCAGGCTGTCGCGCGCGGCGAGGGCCTCACCGCCGCCCGCGTGCTCTATCGGCGAGGCTACGTCTGGTGGGTGCTGGGCAACCATCGTGAGGCGCTCGCCGACCTGCGCCAGGCCATCCCCGTCCTGCGCCGCTCGCACGACACGATCTGGACCGCCCGCGCGCTCACGCTGCGCGCGACCGTCCACCTGGCCCTGGGCTCGGCCGAGCAGGCGGAGGCCGACTTCGTCGCCGCCGAACTGCTGTGGGCGGGCACCGACCAGGACCACGACAAGGCCGACGCCGTGGAGAACCGGGGGCTCGCCGCCTTCAGGGCCGGTGACCTGCCCATGGCACTGCGCCACTTCGACGAGGCCGCGAGGCGCTACACGGAGCTGGGCACGCCCATGTTCGTCCTGAACATCCGGCGCTGCGCGGCCCTGCTCGCCGCGGGGCTGGCCACGGAGGCCCTCGAGGAGGCCGACGCCGCCGCGAGCCTGCTCGCCCGCAGGGGAGGACAGAGCACCCGAGGAGCGGAACTCCTGCTCACCGCGGCGCGGGCGGCCATCGCGGCGGGTGACCCGCACGCGGCGATGGCCAGGGCCACGCTCGCGGCCCGTCAGTTCTCCCGCCAGCGCCGGGACTGGTGGCACGCCCACGCCCGGTTGGTCCTGCTGCAGGCCCGCTTCGCCGCGGGGCAGGTCTCCGGGCGTCTGGTCGGCGACGCCGCGGCCGTGGCCGCCAGGCTGGCCGGGCTCGGCTCTCCCGAGGCGGTGCAGGCCGAGTTGCTGGCGGGCCGTACCGCCCTCGCCCTCGGCAGGGCGGACGAGGCGGCACGCCACCTCACGGTCGCGGCCAGGACCAGGAACCGCGGGCCCGCGCTCGCCCGCGTCGACGGGTGGGTGGCCCACGCGTTGTGCGCCGAGGCGGCGGGCCGTACCCACACGCTGCTGGGGGCCTGCAGGCGTGGGCTCGACCTGCTGGATGAGCACCGGATGACCCTGGGCGCCTCCGAGCTACGGGCGCGGGCCGCGGCCCAGGGGGCGGAGCTGGCTCTGCTCGCCCAGCGGGTCGCCCTCGCCAAGGGAGACCCGCGGCGGTTGCTCGAGTGGAGCGAACGCTGGCGGGCGACCGCCTTGACGATCCCGCCGACCCGGCCGCCCGACGATCCGGAGCTCCTGCGCGCCGTGACGGCCTTCCGCGAGATCGCGAGCCGGGTCGAGGAGGCCAGGGGGCAGGGCGTCCCCGTCCCCTCGCTGGAGCGCGAGCTGCGCAGGCTCGAACGGGACATTCGCGCCCACACTCTCCGCACGCGAAGCGGGGAGGGGCCGCACGGGCACCGCTTCCGTGTCGCCTCTCTCCTGGAGCGCCTCGAAGACGGCTGGCTGGTCGAGATCGTCGCCATCGACGGCACGCTGCACGTCCTGTTGTGCGGAAGGGGCCGTGTGCGCAGGTTCACCGCGGGCAGGTTCGCCGACGCCGCCCTTGAGGCCGACCACGCCCGCGCCGGGCTGCGGCGGGTGGCCTACCGGCGGCCGGGCGACTGGCTGCCGCTGCTTGAGGCGGGTGGGCGGCGCATGGAGGAGGCCCTGCTCGGCCCGGCCGTACGGCACCTGGGCGAGGGACCTGTCGTGATCGTCCCGCCGGGGCGGCTGCACGGCGTGCCCTGGACGCTGCTGCCCTCGCTGCGGGGACGCGTGCTCAGCGTCTCGCCGTCGGCGGGCGCCTGGCTGCGTGCCCGGCAGGTGCCGCCATCGGGGGAGCGCGTCGTTCTCGTCAAGGGTCCCGGGCTGGCGACGGGCGGTGCCGAGGTGCCGAAACTGGCCACGCGGTACGGCACCGCGAAGGTGTTGCACGACGGCACCGCGAGGGCGGCGGCCGTCCTGGCGGCCATCGACGGCAGCAGGCTCACCCACATCGCCGCCCACGGCACCTTCAGGGCGGACAGTCCCATGTTCTCCTCGCTGCGCATGGACGACGGCCCGCTCACCGTGCACGACTTCGAGCGCCTCGACAGGGCGCCGCATCGGATGGTCCTGTCCAGCTGCGACTCGGGCAGGCTCCAGCCCGTCGGGGCGGACGAACTGCTCGGGCTGGCCACGGCACTGCTGCCGCTGGGTACGGCCGGCATCGTGGCCAGCAGCCTTCCCGTCGACGACGAGGCCGTGATCCCGTTGATGCTCTCCCTGCACGACGGGCTGCGCGACGGCATGAGCCTGGCGGAGGCGCTGTGCGACGCTCGTGAACGCCTTCCCCGAGACGCGCTCCACCAGGCGACGGGGTGGTCCTTCTCCGCCATCGGCGCGGGCTGACCCTGGTTCTCGGCGCGGGTGCCCCCGGGATTCTCCCGAGGCCGTCACCGAGGTGCGGCCTCCCGGCTCCGACCTAGCGTGCTAATCGCCCAGTTCACCGCACGCGCAAAGGAGGCAGCCATGGCTGCCGGTGATTTCCAGTCCTTCCCCGCGGGGTTCACGCTGGACGGCGCCATCGAGGCGACCGTTCTCGACCCGGGCGGCAACCCCACCGACATCGTCCGTAAGGGCGACGCGTGGAAGATCGACGTCAAATGGCGGCTCACCGGGGCTCTCGTGGAGATGATCTGCGGGACCTGGCAGCTCAGGGTCGTCGCCGACCCGCTCGGCCCGGGCGCCGACGTCGTCGTCTCGCGTCCCGACGTCGCCCTCACCCCGGCGAACGGCCTCTACCAGGACCTGATCGACATGCAGAACCTGCTGCAGTCGCAGGCGACCTACCAGATCATCGTGGAGCTCGGTTACACCACCGGCGCCAACAACCCCGGCACCCTCGCCGGGCTGGTCAAGCTGGGTGAGGTCAGGGTCACCCCGTGATCCGCGGGGCCCGGCTCCCCGGCTCGCCGCCGCGCCGTCGTCCCCGTTCCCACGGGGCCGGTCGTCCTCGGGCGCGGCGGCGCCGTACGGTGCCGGGCCCTGACCGGAACGTTCGTACGACCTGACCGGAACGTTCGTCACAGTCCGGCCAGGACGCGGCGCAGCCCCCAGCGGAACTGGTCGGTCGAGATGTAGGCGGCGATGGCGTCGGCCGCCGCGTGGGTCCTGGGGAAGACGTCCGGGTCGGCGGCGAAGGCGGCCCTGCGGGCGGCGATCCGTTCGGTCTCCGAGGGAGGGGGGCCGCCCGTGGGCCTTCCCTCCCCACCGCTCGTCAGCTCGGCACCGCTTGTCAGCTCGGCCGCTTCAAGGGCGACGGCGCCCAGCACGTAGACCATCACGGTGTAGCAGGCGCGCGGGTCGGGCAGCACGCCGAGCATGCTCTCGCCGACCCTGAGCGCGACGGGCCCGCTGAAGGCCGCGCCGAGGATGGCGGGAAGCGTCGCCGGATGGCGGAGCAGCACCTCGCGCAGCGTCAGGGCGAAGTCCTCGATCCGCTGGTGCGGCGGTTTCGAACGATCCTCGAGCAGCCCCAGATCGGCCTCGGCGAGCAGCCGGTCGGCCAGCGCGTTCATGATGGCGCCCCGGTCGGGAAAGTAGGTGTAGAGCGCGCCGGGGGTCAGGCCGACCCGTGAGGCCAGCGCCCGCATGGTCAGGCCATCGCCGTCGACCAGTTCCAGAGCCGCGTCCAGGACGGCCTGCGGGCTCACCGAGCGCTGGGGTCCTCTCTTCACGGGGAAACTCTAGTCTTCCCCCGAAACTCTGAACGGTGTTTAATATTAAACACCGTTCAGAGTTAAGGGAGTCCCATGAGATCGATCCTCGCCGCCGGTGTGATCGCGGCCAACGTGGCCTTCGTCGGCCTGGGTGTCACCTTCGATTACCCGGGCGTGCTCGCCGAACCGCCCGCGACGATCCTGGCCAGGTTCGCCGCCGACCAGACGGCCGTCTCCGCCTGGTTCCTGCTGCTGGCGCTCGGCGCGGGCGCGCTCATCCCGGCCGCGGTGCTCCTCGGCCGCCGCCTGCCGGACGTACCGGCCGCCGCGCTGGCGACGCGGGCCGGGGTGCTGGCCGGGCTGGTCCAGGTCCTCGGCCTGATCCGCTGGCCGTTCGCGGTGCCCGCGCTGGCCCATGCAAGTGACAGGGCGACGGCCGAGACCGTCTTCACCGTGCTGCACGGCTATCTCGGCACCGGTGTCGGCGAGACCCTCGGCTACCTGTTCACGGCCGCGTGGACCGTCCTGGTGCTCGCCGCCCTCCCCGCGCCGCCCCGCTGGTTCGGCGTGCTCGGCGTCGGCGCGGCGCTGGCGGTCCTGGCCGGGGTGCTGGTCCCGCTCGGGGTTCCGATGGCGGGACCGATCAACTTCGCGGGCTACGTGGCGTGGAGCGTGTGGGCACTCTGCCTGGCCGTACTCGCGGGGCGGCTGCTCCCGGCGCCTCATTCTGGCTGACGCCTCCGCATTCAAGGCCATCCTGCATCGGTATTGACCGGTGGCCCCACGAAGCCCCGCTGGGCAGAGCATCGGTACCCGTGGTTTGGCCGGCTCCTGCCGCGGAGTAAGCTCCAGCCGATCTACCGGGATGCGTGAACGGTCCGCGCCGTCGAAGAGCCTCAGCCTCTGTCATAGATCCTGCCCCGGACACAGCGCGGCCTCGATCCTCTTTGGGGGACCGAGGCCGCTTTCGTCATGTCAGCAGATGTGCTGTGACGTGGTGTGCGGTCTTACGGTGCGTGGATCTCGCGCACCAGGCGCGATGACCAGGGGCACCAGACATAACCGGGCAGGAATGCGCCGCCCGCCTCGTCCAGGTGGTCTTCGACGTAGGGGATCGTAGCGTCGCACACCTCGATGGCGACGTCGAAGAAGTCGACCGTGTCGGGGTTGTAGTGGTAGCTCCAGCGCGGGTTGTAGGGGGCGGTGCGCGGAACGATCCGGCCGAAGAGGTGGGGCCTGTCGGTGGTCTCGCCGTTCACCAGGTCCCTGGCGTGCTGGATCTTGGCCGGGTCGGTGAGCTTGAGAACGGCCTTCTCGTGGGTGATGTCGGTGTACTCGAAGTAGGCCGCCGAGCCGGTGGCGGTGTGCTGGGAGGCGTCGGTCTGCTGGGCCTGAGCGGGGGTGGTCAGGGCGAGCATCGCAACCGCTGCGAGGGCGGCGACCTTGGGGATGGTGCGTCGCATGGGGGGCCTTTCGGAGAGGTGGTGGGATGGGTTCGGAGACATCCTGTCATCACTCTATGTAATCATTACGCTACAGATAGCTATCCAACGGGGAAGTCTTCGTGCGTCCCACGCGCCACTCCCATCCCTCCTGGATGACCCGAGGTGAAGAGGCCTCCGCCCGCGTCACCCCTGAACGACGTCTCCGCTGAACTCAAGAGCCGTCGTCGCTCATGATCCGCACCGTAAGCGAATCGCGACCTTAGTCGCAGAGTTCGGGGTTACCACGGGTCAGAAGCTACTTCGTTGGAAATTTCTGCATTGCTACCGGGACCCCAAGGGGGAACGGGGAGATGAACCCGGGCAGGTCAGTGACCGACCCGGATCCGGAACCGTGCCCCGACGTTCCCCACGACGCCTCCCGATACGTGGAGCCGTACTCCCGGCAGGCAGATGCCAGAAGCCGGGAGTGTATGGATTCGTACGGGAAACGTGACTCCATTCAGCCTGCCCGGACACTCTGGTCCCGCCCCCACATGCGAGACGGATCCAAGCGGCATCCCACTGAGCGGCTGTGCCGCGATCCTCATCGCCGTGCTGAGGCATGACGGGGGAGATATCGATGACTTATCGAGGAAAGGAAGCATCGTGAGAAAAGGTATCGCGCGCATTCTGCTGGCGCTGGGTGTGGCCGGATCGTCGGTTGTTGCAATGACCGGCACCGCTCATGCCGGCATCGCAACCGGCGGCGGCTGCCGCTACGACTACGCGGCGGTCGGCTACGGCTATTCCCTCAAGCCCTGTGTGTTCCCAGCCGCAGCCGCGGACACCATCAGCGGATACGTCGACGTCAAGATCGCCCCTAATTCCACCGACGTCTATGTCTGCGCGCAGCTCATCCCCACCAGCAGCTTGATCAGCGCGAACGCCGGCCCCGTCCACTGCGACTACGCCGGCACAAGCCCGAACCGCACCACCTACACCACCAAGGCCTACGCGAATGACAAGTTCCCGCTCCGTTTCAGAGGGGGTGACTGGGTCTACTCCGCCTGGATCAAGGAGAGCGGCCATCGTTACGGCGACGTCCAGAGCGCGCGGATCTACTTGCCCTACTAGCCACGCAACGCGAGAACTTCGCCCTCGCGGTAGCGGTGTTGACCGCTCGGGGTGCGTGTGGAGGAGAGCCTGCCCTCTCTCGCCCAACGGGTGACGGTCCTCGGATCGACGCCGAACAGGCGCGCGACCTCGGGCGGGGTCAGCAGCCGTTCGGCGGTGCCGTCGATGGTGAAGGTGCCGTCAGCGCCAGTGATCATGATGGTGGCCATGGGGGATCTCCCGGTGGGGTGGGTGAGGAAACAGCCGGACGGCTCGCGGAGCGTGTCAGCACGAGCCGTCCGAGGATCAAGGGGTCACCGGCGCGTCCGGTCGATGATCTCGGCGTGTCGGCCGAGCGCGGCGGCCAGGCGCTCCGGGGTGCCGCGGCCGATGAAGTCGCGTGCTCCGGCGCTGTGCTGGGGCGTGGTGACCGGCCGGTAGCGGTGCGCCCACCATCGGGCCACGCCCGGGGCGTCGGCCACCTGGAAGCGCCAGCCGGGGTAGATGGTGCCCAACAGGGCGATCACCTCGAGGTCGTGTTCGGTCAAGGTCGGCTCTCATGCCAGGTGGTGAGCGTGGGGGGTGCCCGGCCAGAGGAGATGTCCGGCCGGGCACCCAGGGCACCGGTCACGGGGGCACGGTGACCGGCGCGGAGCGGTTCCCCTTCCCCGATGTCCCGGGAACCGCGTGGGTGTGCGACCCGGGCGCGACGGCGGGGATGGAGAAACCGGCGAAGGCCGCCCTGAAGTTCTCCCGCTTGCGCAGGATCGTGATCCAC